>NZ_DJDM01000001.1:0-117358 GCF_002431085.1 Empedobacter sp. UBA5924 | reverse complement strand
TTTTTATTAAAAGCCTCAAGTAAACAACTTGAGGCTTTTTTTGTGGGTATACGTCGCGCTTTAGGCTGAACGTTTTAAGCTTTACGCATCTCCAGACTATGTTCTATAAAACAAGAGGCTTCTAATTATTCAACGAGGAGCTTCTTCTTGATAAAAAGGAAGCTTCCTTTTTAAAATTAACTCAGAACTCGATAACACTCCTAGTTTGCTTAGATTTTTATTGGCAGTCTTAAATCTTATGTCTTATAACTTATTACTCAAAACTCAGAACTTAAAAACCCGCGTTAGGGATAGTAGTGGAAATCCTTTTGGAGGAATTGGTTTTTCTGTAATCACTTCTAATCTTCTTATACAAAAGATTGCAACGGATACCCCGACCGAAGGGAACGCCATAATAATTACGCTTATCATTATGTTTTATTAATATTTGTCCATCTGCTATAATTTTAGTACATTGAAGAATAATTTAATTTTGAATAAAATTTTATTTATTCAGCAAGAGGTTTTCTATCTCTTTATATGTTGTAATCATTTGATTACTCATTCTATTCTGTTTTACACAGTTTTTATAGAAGTTAGTTTCTATATCAGGTCGTTTCAGACATAAAAATCAATTACTATCAATGATAGTTGAGTAGTTCATATAAGTTTAATTAAAAACAATTCATGAGTTTAAAAGTAGGCATTATCGGGGCTGGACCAAGTGGTTTGGCGATGTTAAGAGCATTTGAGTCAGAAGAAAAGAAAGGTAACAAAATTCCAGAAATTAAATGTTTTGAGAAGCAAGAAAACTGGGGAGGAATGTGGAACTACACTTGGCGTACAGGAGTAGGTAAATACGGAGAGCCATTGCATGGCAGTATGTATAAATATTTATGGTCGAATGGACCAAAAGAATGCTTAGAATTTGCAGATTATACATTTTCTGAACACTTTGGTCAAACAATATCTTCTTATCCACCTAGAGAAGTATTATTCGATTATATAGAAGGGAGAATTAAACAAAGTAATGCGCGAAAGTACATTCAGTTTAATACCGTTGCAAGGTGGGTAGATTATGTAGAGGATAAAAAACAGTTTCGCGTTGTTTTTGATGATTTAAAGAAAAATGAAACTTTCGAAGAATATTTCGATTATTTAATTGTCGGAACTGGACATTTTTCTACACCAAATATGCCTTATTTTAAAGGTATCGAGAATTATACAGGAAATGTAATGCATGCGCATGATTTTCGCGGAGCTGATCCATTTAGAGGCAAAGAAATTTTATTGATTGGTAGTAGTTATTCGGCAGAAGATATTGCGGTACAATGCTATAAACACGGAACTAAATCGGTCATAATTTCTTATCGTACAAACCCGATTGATTGTAAATGGCCCGAAGGGATAAAAGAATTGCCTTTAGTGACACATTTTGAAGATAAGAAAGCATTTTTCAAAGACGGAACATCAAAAGAGTTTGATGCAGTAATTATGTGTACAGGTTATCAACACAAATTTCCGTTTTTACCAGATAATTTCCGTTTAAAAACAAAAAACTGTTTGTATCCAGAAGGAATGTATAAAGGTGTAATATCAGATGTTAATGCTCAATTGTTATTTTTGGGAATGCAGGATCAATATTACACATTTAATATGTTTGATGCGCAAGCATGGTTTGCACGTGATTATATTTTAGGACGAATTAATTTACCTTCAAAAGAAGAAATTCAAAAAGATATTCAGAAATGGGTTGATTATGAAAAACAATCGATTTCTGCTGATGATCATGTTGATTTTCAAACTGATTATTTGAAGGATTTAATTCATTTAACTGATTATCCTATGTTCGATTTGGATAAAGTTGCTAATATGTTCAAATCTTGGTTAAAAGATAAAGAAGAAAATATTTTAACTTATCGAGATAAAACCTATACCTCAGTTATGGACGAAACGAAAGCAGAAAAACATCACACACCTTGGATGAAAGAGTTGGATGATAGTTTAGAACGCTATTTGGATGAAGATCCGATTGATGAAAAGCAATTAGAAAAAACAAATTATTATTAATATTAACAAAAAGACTAACAAATGTGTTGGTCTTTTTTTATTTTCGATTGTATATTTAAACATCGTTAAAAAAGAAAAGTGTTTATTTTTGACAGAGCACAACACAATATGATTTAATACAATAGAAATGGAGATTCAATATTTTTTCGAATTATTTGGTACACTTTTTTTTGGAATTTCGGGCGCTTTAGCAGCAGATGAAAAATCTGGTAACGATTGGTTTGGTGTAACCTTTATTGCTTTCCTAACTTCAATTGGAGGTGGCACAATTCGTGATATTTTACTTTCCGTTGAAATTATGTGGATAAAGGATGTTAATCTTATTTATGCGGTAGGGATTGGTGTTATTTTAGCGGCAATTTTCTATACACCTCTGTTGAAACTTCGTAAAACATTTATGCTTTTTGATACGTTAGGAATTGCTTTGTTTACGATTGTTGGTTTAGAAAAAGCTCTAAATCTTGGAATTCATCCTGTAATTGCACCTGTAATGGGAATGTTTACGGCGGTTTTTGGATCCATTATTCGCGATATGATGTTGAACGAAGTTCCTATTATTTTCAAGAAAGAAATTTATGCGTTTGCATGTCTTTGTGGTGCAGTTATTTATATGATTTTATGGAAATTGGGACTTGATCGTAACATCAATTTCTTTATTTCGGGGGCTGTAATTGTCGCAATTCGTTTGACTGCAATTAAGTATAACTTATCATTACCGAAATTCAAAAGCCATTAATTTATAGATTCGTATCTTAGCGAACTAATTTTTTATAGATGGAAATTCAATACATTTTTGAATTATTTGGGACGGTTGTGTTTGCTATTTCTGGTGCTTTAGCTGGAGATGAAAGACAAAAACATGATTGGTTCGGAATTGCTTGTTTTGCTTTTATAACGGCTGTTGGTGGTGGAACTTTACGCGATCTATTTCTTAACAGTTATCCGTTAGTTTGGATAAATGATATGAATGTCATTTACGCAGTTTTTGCTGGAATTTTGTTGGCAGGATTATTTTTTAAATATTTTTCACGATTAAGAATAACATTAATGCTTTTCGATACATTGGGAATTGCTTTATTTACAATTGTAGGTTTGGAAAAAGCGCATTCTTTGGGCGCAAATGATTTTATTTCTGTGATGATGGGAATGATGACCGCTGTAATGGGAGGAATGTTAAGAGATGTTTTGATGAATAGAACGCCTACAGTTTTTGTGAAAGAAATTTATGCAATGGCATGTGTCGCAGGAGGTGTAATGTATTTAATTTTTGAAAGTTTTGGATTAGATCGTAATATCAATTTTATTGTTTCGGGAGCTATTATTGCCGCAATTCGTATTGTTACTGTAAAATATAATTTGTCGTTACCTAAATTTTATTAATCATGCAAAAAACACCATTTAATCAAGAAAATTGGACAGGAAGAATTGATTCTGAAGATGGAGAATTAGGTTTAAGAATTCATCAAGTAATTTCTGATTATGATAAATTTGAATCATCATCTGTTCAACCAAAAGTACTGTTAGGATTTTGTTCGGAAGAAGGTGTTAAACGGAATAAGGGTAGAATTGGTGCGAAAGATTCACCAGATTTGATTCGAAAAAGTTTGGCGAATTTACCTTTACATTTTTCCGAAACTGATTTTATTTTTGATGCTGGAAATATTCATTGTGATGATAATAATTTAGAATCTGCACGTGAAGAACAAATCAATCAAGTGGATAAAATTATCCAACAAAATCATTTTCCGATTGTAATTGGTGGTGGACACGAAACAGCTTTGGGTGATTTTTTGGCTTTAGCAAAATCATACAAAAATATTGGAATTATCAATCTTGATGCGCATTTTGATTTGAGAACGCCAAATCCGCAATCAACTTCTGGAACGCCTTTTTACGAAATGGCAAAGTATTGCGAAGAAAATGAAATGAAGTTCAATTATATTCCAATCGGTATTCAAGAATTAGGAAATACGAAAGCATTATTTCAACGTGCTGAAAATATAGGAGTTAATTTTATTTTGGCAGATGAAGTGCATTTCAATTTGAATAAAGTATTAGATGATTTGAAAACGATTGTTCAACAATTTGATGTGCTTTATGTTTCGTTGGATATGGATGTTTTTGATGCAGCTTATGCGCCAGGTGTAAGTGCAACGACAATTAATGGTTTGACACCTTTTCAGGTTAAATATATTTTGAAGGTTCTAATGAACTCAAACAAAGTGAAAATATTTGATTTAGTTGAATATAATTCGCTTTTTGATGTTGATAACTCGACAGCGAAACTCTCTGCTCAAATGATTTACGAAGTTTTAAGATATTAATTCTGAAATAATTTACAATATTCTGTAACCTTTTTCAGTTATCTGCGTATACATATATAGTGGTGTTGATAAAATGCCAAAAGAAATCGATAATAATCATTAATAATAGGAGGGTTTTAGTTAAATGAGACAGCTTAAAATTACAAAGCAGGTAACAAATCGTGAAACTGCGTCGTTGGATAAATACTTACAAGAGATTGGTAAAGTAGATTTGATTACAGCGGAGGAGGAAGTAGAGTTAGCACAACGTATCAAAGCAGGAGATCGTGTTGCCTTAGAAAAATTAACAAAAGCAAACTTACGTTTCGTGGTATCTGTTGCGAAACAATATCAAAATCAAGGTTTAAGTTTACCAGATTTAATTAATGAAGGAAACTTAGGTTTGATAAAAGCTGCACAACGTTTTGACGAAACGCGTGGTTTCAAATTTATCTCTTATGCGGTTTGGTGGATTCGTCAATCTATCTTACAAGCATTAGCAGAGCAATCTCGTATTGTACGTTTACCATTAAATAAAATTGGATCGATCAATAAAATTAATAAAGCCTATGCTTTATTAGAGCAAGAACATGAACGTGCTCCATCTGCAGAAGAAATTTCTGAAGTTTTGGATATGTCTGAAGGTGATGTAAAAGAGTCGATGAAAAACTCTGGTCGTCACGTCTCAATGGATGCACCATTAGTAGAAGGAGAAGATTCTAACTTATACGATGTATTAAACATTGGTGAATCTCCATCTCCAGATGTACAATTGATGATTGAGTCATTACGTGTAGAGATTGAACGTGCATTGCAAACATTAACGCCTCGTGAAGCTGATTTAATTCGTTTATACTTCGGATTAAACGGTCAACATCCAATGACGTTAGAAGAAATTGGAGAAACGTTTGATTTAACAAGAGAACGTGTTCGTCAAATTAAAGAAAAAGCAATTCGCCGTTTAAAACATACTTCGAGATCTAAGATTTTGAAAACATATATCGGACGATAATAAAAATAAAAAAATCCAGCCAATTGGTTGGATTTTTTTTATAATAATTTTCCGCTTAGTAAAATTGCAGCAATTGTAAAATAAATAATCAATCCTGAAACATCAACCAAGGTTGCGACGAAAGGCGAGGATGCTGTTGCGGGATCAAATCCAATTTTTCTCAAAATAAATGGAACTAAAGATCCAGAAAGTGTTCCCCATAAAACAATGACGATTAAAGATAAAGCGACTGTTAAAGCTACATATAGCCAATATTCTCCATAACTATAAATTCCAGTTTTTTGCCAAATTAAGATTCTGATAAAACCAACAAATCCTAGAATTGCACCTAAGATTAATCCCGAAGCAAACTCTTTCTTCATTACATACCACCAATCTTTTAGTTTCAATTCACCCAAAGCCATTGCTCGGATAATTAGTGAAGCCGCTTGAGAACCAGAATTTCCACCACTCGAAATAATCAATGGAACAAATAAAGCCAACACAACCGCTTTTTCGATTTCTTGGTCATAATAACTCATAGCAGAAGCAGTAAACATTTCGCCAATAAATAAGATAACCAGCCAACCTGCGCGCTTTTTGATTAATTCCGCAATAGGTGTTTTAGTATACGAAACATCCAATTCTTCCATACCTCCAAATTTCTGAATATCTTCTGTATCACGCATTTTCATACGATCCAAGATATCGTCAAATGTTACAATTCCGACCAAAACATCATTTTCTGTCACAATTGGCATCGCAGAACGATCGTATTTATCAAAAACTTCTAACGCATCTTCTAAAGGAGTTGTCGTCTTGATTGAAACAAAATTATGATCGATTAAATCTTCTACTTTAGTATCTTCATCAGCCAAAAGAATTTCGCCAATTTTTAAATCATCAATCAATCTATTTTTTCCATCAACAATAAAAATATACGTTAATGTTTCGGCTTTTTTTCCATACTTTTTGATGTGAGCCAAAACTTGTTTTACTGTATAATGTTCTTTTACCTGAATATAATTTGGTGTCATTAAACGTGCAATCGAATCTTCTTTGTATCCAATCAAATTCAGTGCTGTAGCACGTTCTTCAGGATTTAAAAGATTAATGGAATGTTTGATTAATTGATCTGGGAAATTTTCAAATAGTTCTGTTCGGTCATCAGGATCAAGATTGTTCAAAACTTCAGCTAAATCTTCGTCCGTCAAACTTTTTACAATTTCGTACTGAATATCGGGTTCAAAATAGGAGAATACTTCAACTTTATCATCATTCAAAAGCGAGTAAAAAGCGATGTTTCTTTCTTTTACGTTCAGTGCAGTTAATTGTTCGGCAATATCTGCTGGATGTTGATTAAGCATATTATTTTCCATAAATTTGTTTTTTTATCCCGAGCTGCAAATTAAGTCTTTTTGAGATGAGAAGAAGTATAGATTGGCTACTTTTAAGCTAATTTTAATATAGAAATTATGATGAATAAAACAGATCAAAAACAAATTAAAGAATTTATAAAATCTATGGATGTAGATGAACGATTTGTTGGAATTTGGTCTGGAACCGATCATGGGAAATTTTTTAAAGGTGAAACAAATAGTTGGATGGTCAATAGAAAAGTTGACGGTACAATGACAGTTAACTTTAAGACCATTCACAGTGATGATTGCGTTACATTTTCTGAAGATGAAGGCGTTTGGTGTACTATTGGTGATGAATATTATGAGTTTAGAGATTCTGATGAAATGGCAGATATTTACACTTATATTTTTATGTCAAAAGATTCGATTCATTTTATTATCAACGAAGAATTGAAAGACGAAGAACCTTATAACTTTATTGATAATAGAGTTTTCTTGGATTAAAAATAATTTTACTGAATCATTTTTTCTGTTATATTCGTATTGTATTAATTAACACTGAAAATGAAAAAACTATTATTTACTCTCTTATTATCAACTTCACTATTTGCTCAAGAAAAAGCAACAGATTTGATTTCAGCACATATTAATGTTTTGGGAGTTGGAGCAAATTATGAGAAAGCCATAACAGATAAAATTACAATTCTTGGTAATTTAAATTATTCTACAATTAATTTTACAGGTTCAGATGATGGTTTGGATATGGATTTCACAGTAAAGTTAGGATTAGAAGGTCGTTATTACTATAATTTTGATCGAAGAAGTTCAAAAGGAAAATCTACTTTAAATAATTCTGCAAATTTTATAGGATTGAAATTTGACTATTATACAGATTGGTTATCAACATACCAAGGGATGGGAAAAGATGATGATTTTGCAAAACTTGTGGTGAATTATGGAATTAAAAGAAATTTTGCTAAAAAATTTTTTTATGAATTCAATTTTGGAGCAGGAATTTTTATAGATACTTATTATCCTTTTAAATATTCTATTAATGGTTCTGATTGGATATATTCAGATAAAGAAACATACATCGACTTCTTACCTGAATTAGGTTTCAAATTTGGTTATAATTTCTAAAAAATATAAATCGTTGAGTTTTCAACGATTTTTTTATTTCATTACCTTTGCACCACAAAATACAAACAAACAACAAATAAGATTATGCCAATAGTAGCACCATCAATTTTAGCAGCCGATTTTGGGAATTTAGCAAAAGACATCGAAATGGTTAATAATTCTCAAGCCGAATGGTTTCATTTAGATGTAATGGACGGCGTTTTTGTTCCGAATATCTCTTACGGAATGCCAATTATCGAGAAAATAAATTCGTTAACAGACAAAGTTTTGGATGTGCATTTAATGATTGTTGATCCAGATCGTTATATTTCAACTTTCAAACAAGTTGGCGCAGATATTTTGACTGTTCATTACGAAGCGTGTACACATTTACATCGTACAATTCAGGCTATAAAAGCAGAAGGAATGAAAGCAGGAGTGGCGCTTAATCCGCATACACCAGTATCTGTTTTAGAAGATGTGATTAATGATTTAGATTTGGTGTTAATTATGAGTGTTAATCCAGGTTTTGGAGGTCAAAAATTCATTGAAAATACTTACAACAAAGTTTCTAAATTGAAAAAAATGATTACAGAAGCTAATGCAAATGTGATCATCGAAATTGATGGAGGAGTTGGAGTACAAAATGCATCAAAATTGGTAGAAGCTGGTGCAGATGCTTTAGTTGCTGGTTCGGCAGTTTTCAATGCTGAGGATCCAACAGCATATATCGCGGAATTACAAAAAGCTTAATAAAAATAGTATTGAGATGTGAGAAATTAGAATTGAGAAGTTCATATTTTTCCTTCAACTATTTAAACAAATAATAAAAAACTGAATCAGAAATGATTCAGTTTTTTTGTTGATTAATCCTGAACTTTTTTCAGGATCCTCATCAAGTTAATCAAACAATTTTCTTATTAAAATCTTAACTTTGTTGCATGAATTTCTCTAAAGACAACCCAAAAAAGATTTATACGATTGATGAAATCAAAGATAAAATGGCAAAATATTGTCTTTATCAAGATCGTTGTCATTGGGAAGTAGAGAAAAAACTTCGTGATTTTGATTTGATTCCAGAAGCGAAAGATGAGATTATTTTTAAGCTAATTCATTACGGATTCCTGAATGAAGAACGATTTGTTCATAATTTTGTTCGAGGAAAAGTCAATCAAAAAATGTGGGGAAGAAATCGTCTTCGTCAAGAATTAAAAATGCGTCAAATTGATCAAAAATTAATTGAAAAAGCATTTAAAGAAGAAATTGATTTGGATAAATATTGGAATAATTTATTGCATTTAACACAAAAAAAGTTCAATTTATTAGCTTCTGAGCGAGAATCTTTCAAGAAAATAAACAAAGTAAAAGCATATTTAGCGTACAAAGGTTACGAGTTCGATTTGATGAATGATGCTATAGAAACAGTGAAAACAAAAGAGTAATACAATTCATCCTTAAAATTCGACAATTCGGTCAACTATTTTTAAAATTAAAAACGACTTCACTTAATTTTATTCCATAATAAATAAACACATTATGGAAAATTTAGTCAACATCATTATTTACATTCACGCATTTTTTGGAGGAATTGGCTTGGTTGCTGGAACAGCTGTTATGATTATAAAAAAAGGAAATTCGACACACAAAAAAGTGGGAAAAATATTTTCGATTGGTATGTTAGTCAGTTCTGTTCTTTCGTTGATTATTTGTGCTTTTCCAAATCACCACAATTCTTTTCTTTTAATGATTGGTATTTTCACGATTTATATGATTTTGATCGGAAATAGAATTCTAAATTATAAGCGCAAAAACTATTCTAATAATTTGGATAAAATCATTTCTGGAGCAATGTTTATCACATCTATTGTGATGATTGTTTTTGGATTACTTCCACTTTTCACAAGCAATGCAATTGGATTATTGTATTTAATTTTTGGGTTTTTAGGAGGGTTTATGTGTTATCGAGATTTTGTTTTTTACAAGAATACAGAGAATTATAAAAAATGGACAATGAATCATGTTGGAAAAATGGTTGGTGCTTATATCGCTTCAGTAACAGCGTTTTTGGTTGCAGGCGCTGGATTTGGAGATAATATTTATTTTTGGATTGTGCCTTCAATTATCGGAACGATTTATATTTTTTCTTGGTCAAAAAAACTAAATAAAAAAGTTGCAGTGAATTGATTATCTTTAATCAAAACACTTATATGAAGAATTTATATTTTTTACTCTTATTCATTCTTTTTGTTCAATGTGAGCAACCGAGCAGTCAATCTGCTAAAGGTTGGGAAAAGAAGAATGAAATAAAAGCAGATTCAGTTTTTAAAGATGAGAATGTAAATGAAGTTATTGAACAAGCTATTGATATTACAAAAAGTAATCATATACCAATTAGAACAATCTCTCTCTTTTTCGCAAAAGAAAAATTTTATTTATATATTTCTTCGACTGGACAAGACTGTTCAATAGGGAATTATTATACATTACCAATTACTATTCAAAATACAGATTATACTATTCTTTTAGATAAAAATGAAGTATTAGATGAATATATCGATATCTCAAATTTAAATTATATCCCTTTAGATAAAGAAAAAATAACATTCTGTTGTGAAATAAAAGGTTACGCTTTTCGATTTCATAAAGATGAAGAAGGAAAGTATCAATTAAGAGAGTTGGAGCATTTTTATAATTATACGGATGATTTTGTTTTAGAAGAAGATAAAAAATATTTTCCTATTCAATATGAGGAAATTCTAGAACCAGAACCATTTATTCATCCTAATGATGTAAAATAAAAAAACGAATTTCGAAACTCGAAATTCGTTCTTACTATTTCTAATATTTACCTAATTCGTTTTCAAATTCTTGCAGATAATTCGCCAAATGAAAACCATCTACAAAACCATGATTCGCCTCAACCGAAACAGGCATATACATTTTATCGTTTTGCGTATACGCTTTTCCAAAAATAATTCGCGGAATAGATTCTCCCGTTCCAAAGTTACTTGGTTGTGTTAGACCTGTAAATCTCGACCATGGAAATGTAGAATGACGAACCAAGCCAATGGTAATTTCTTCATTTTTGATATGCAAACCAACCGAGTTTTCTACACTTTGTATTTGCTCTTGAAGTTGCGCGTTAAATGCATCAAAATCTTCGGTAAAATTCATCAATGCAAAACCAAAAGTTCCGTCTTTTCTTCCAATTGTTGTTCCGCAATCTAAATGATCGTACACAAAAATTTCATCATCTTCGATGCGATATTTAAACTCATTAATCTTATTTTCTGCCAACATCGAGCAATGTAAATAGACTGCGAAAAAAGACAATTTATTTGCTTTGGCAAATTTGTACGTTTTAGAACATTCAACCTCCGCAACAACTCCGACATACGGATTATCCATTTTCGAGAACATATTAAAATGCTCTATACGATTCCAACCTTCAGGATTAAATTTCTGTTTCATTGCTGCAAAGTTAAAAATAGGATTTACAATTACTTCAATCTTTTTTGTTGATATGCATCACCAATTACATTCAGAGTTACGCCTAGAATAATCATAAAAATTCCTAAAGCTAAACTCAGCGAAAAATCTTCACCAAACATCATAACACTTACAGCAACGGCAACCACAGGTTCTGATGCGCCAAGAATAGAAGTGGCTGTAGAACCAATATTTTTAATCGCATAAATCAATGCGATGCTCGAAACAACTGTCGTAACAAACGCAAATGTAAAAAAGTTGAAGGTTAATTCTAATGATGGTAAAATGAAGGATTCTTTGTGAATAATCATTTTTGTTGCGTAATAAATCGTTGTAAATAGAAACGAATAAAAGCTTAATGTAAAGCCTTTTATATCTCGTACTTTCGATTTGTTGACTGTCACAATATATAATCCGTAACCCAAAGCACTAATAAAAACAATTCCTAATCCGATTGGATTTAGCTCGAATTTTCCTTCTTTAAAACTTAATAAAATTACACCAGCCAGTACAAAAACAATGGCTACAATAGTTGAAATTGTAATTCTTTCTTTGAAGAAAACAGCCATTATGATGGCAACAATCAACGGATAAACGAATAATAATGTGGAGGCAATTCCAGGAGTTAAATAATCATAACCTAAAAATAAAGCATCCGCTGAGATTCCGTACAATAATCCTAAAATGATTAAAAATGGAATCTGTTTCACATCTATTTTGAATGATTGTTTTTTGATGAATAAATATGTTCCGACAATCAATGCAGAAAAAAAGAATCGATAGAATAATGTAGTATCCATCGAAAAATTTGCCTGTTTTATAGGTAGGATAAATAATGGAATTAATCCATAAGATATGGAAGAAATTAGTCCATATGCGTAACCTTTGAATTTCATTTTTAATAGAAAAAACGAAGTTCTAATTTCGAACTTCGCATTTGATTAGTATTTATTAAAATTTATTTTCTCGTAAAATCTAAATCTTGGAAGTCGTAACTAAAATCTGTTAACGGAGAAATGGCCTTCATTTTGAAACCTGTCATTTTTCCATCTTTTATTTCTGCATAAACAAAAGCGTCTGCATGGAAATAACGATTGTACCATTTTACTGCAAACGTATTGTCTTTGTAAAAAAGCATTTCACCAGTTAATTGAGGTGAACGTTTCGATTCGAAAATGATTTTTCCTTTCTTTTCATAAATTACAACATCACCAAACCAATTGTCCTTATACGTTCCGATTACACTTTTTGAATCAAATTTGATGGCTTTATTTTTTTGATTTGCTTCAACTGTTTTCCAAACTTCATCGGTAATAACATCGGCTTCTTCCACATTTTTCTTCATTATATCATCATACGTTTTTACCCAATCTGTAGATGGATTTTTTAAGTAAAAATCTTTGATTGTATTCGAGATTGCTCGGAAAGCTGCACCCGATTGTTGGTTTGTCAAAATCACAATTCCTAATTTTTCTTGAGGATAAAACATCGTTTGTGTTACAATTCCTTCCAATCCACCAGTATGCGAAACTTCCAATTTTCCGTTCATATCCTGCAATTGCCATCCCAAACCATACGCTTTGAATAATGAATTATAAGGTGGAGTAGTACGATTTGGTTGTAAAGTTTGTGGTGTAATCATTTCGTTCATTTGTTTTTCCGAAATAATTTGTTTTCCATTCACTTTTCCTTTATCTAAATTGAATTGCAACCATTTTGCAAGATCATCTACATTCGAATAAATTCCTGCAGCTGCATCAAAAATGGTGTTCGTATAACGATCAATCACTTGTAATTTTCCGTCAATTGGAACGTGCGGATTAATTGCATTTTTCTTGTCTTTTAGCAAATGCCAATTCGCTGCAGTATTCGTCATTCCAATTGGTTCCAACAATCTTTTTGTTACAAAATCTGTCCAAGATTGCCCCGAAACTCTTTCAATCACAACTCCTGCAATAATGTATAATAAATTATCGTAATCATATTTTACACGGAAATCTGAAACTGGTTTTAAAAACTGAATATTAGAAATAATATCTTTTGGAGTGAAATTATGTCCATCAGGCCAAACCATCAAATCTCCAGCACCCAAACCTAATCCACTTCGATGCGTTAATAAATCACGAATTGTAAACTCTTTGGTTACATAATCGTTGTACATCTTGAATTCAGGAATGTGCGTAATCACTTTATCATCCCACTTTATATTTCCTTCATCAACCAAAATCGCCAAAGCAGCTGCTGTAAAAGCTTTCGAGTTAGAAGCAATGCCAAAATTTGTATTCGACTGAACTTTTTCTCCCGTTTTAAGAGATTTTACGCCATAACCTTTCGAATGCACAATTGTCCTGTCTTTGATAACCGCAACAGACATTCCAGGAACATCAAATGCTTTCATTGCATTTTCTGTGACTTTATCAATAGCTTGATTCGAAATATTTTGTCCAAAAGCTGTAAAAGAAGCTAATGTAATCGTTGATAAAAGTATATTTTTCATGTGTGAATTTGAATTTTCACGAAGTTAGAAATTTTTATTCATCAGCTTATAGCTTTTAATAAAATATCAAAAATAGAGGATGAATTAATTTTGAATGATTTAAAATTTTATAATAATCAAGTAGAAAGTAAATTACAATTAATTAAAAACATAAATTAGTTAAAAATAATTCAATGAAAATAGCTTTCTTTTCGTCTAAGCCTTATGACAAAACTTTTTTTGAGGCTGAAAATAAAAATTACGGTTTTGAACTTAATTTTTATGAAACACATTTAGGTCCGCATATCGTAAACGCGATTGAAGATGAGCATGCTGTTTGTGTGTTTGTGAATGATAAAGTGAACCGACAAGTCATTGAAGTTTTAGCAAAAAAAGGCGTTAAAATTATTGCATTGAGATGTGCTGGTTTTAATAATGTCGATTTGGAAGCTGCGAAAGAATTTGGAATTAAAATTTGTCGTGTTCCTGCATATTCTCCCGAGGCTGTTGCTGAACATACAATGGCGATGTTGTTAACATTGAATCGAAAAACACATAAAGCTTATAATCGTGTTCGTGAACAAAATTTTGCATTGAACGGTTTACTTGGTTTTAATCTTTTTCAGAAGACGATTGGAATTGTTGGAACAGGAAAAATAGGAAAGGCTTTTATCAATATTGCGAAAGGTTTTGGATGTAAGATTATTGCTTATGATTTGTATCCAGATCAAGAATTGATGAATAATGGCGTGGAATATGTTGAGCTGGATAAGTTGTTTAAAACTTCAGATATTATTTCGTTGCATTGTCCGCTGACGCCAGAAAATCATTACATGATTAATCAAGAAACGATTGCGATGATGAAAGATGGCGTAACGATTATTAATACGAGTAGAGGTGGATTAATCAATACACATGAAGCGATTGAAGCTTTAAAAAATCATAAAATTGGTTATTTGGGAATTGATGTTTATGAACAAGAAGAAAAATTATTCTTCAAAGATTTATCAGCAGAAATTATTCAGGATGACATGATTCAGCGATTGATGAGTTTTCCAAATGTTTTGGTAACTGCGCATCAAGCTTTTTTTACACAAGAAGCGTTGGAACAAATTTCAGAAATTACGATGCGAAGTATTTTAGAAATTTTAGAAAAAGGTTCAACAGATGAGGTTGTGATGTTATAAATTATCTAAATGAGTGGATTTGAAACCATCATATTTTTTGAGACCAAATCCTAAAAAACGATCTAACGCAATATGAGCGAAAAAAATTAATCCAATCATTAAACACCATTCAATGTGTAAAAAATAACCAATGAGAATCAATGAAATTGTCGTAAAATAATTATGAATAAAATTATAAGATATTGCGCCAATCTTATTTCCAAAAAGATAACCTAACATAAAAATATCGGGAGCAAGAAAAAGAATTGCAAACAAAAACCAGGAATAATCAAGTTTATAATAGATGATTAGCGTTACAATTAAAATTGCTAATTGTTCTAATTTTAATAAATTTTTCATAATGTTGATGCTTAATTTATTAGTATAAATATTTTACCAATTGTTACAAAAAAAGCCGTTCATTAGAACGGCTTTTGGTATATAAAAAGAATTTTAATCATTCAATTTCAAAACAGCTAAGAATGCAGATTGGGGAACTTCTACACGTCCAATTTGACGCATTTTCTTCTTACCAGCTTTTTGTTTTTCTAATAACTTACGTTTACGAGAAATATCACCACCATAACATTTTGCAGTAACGTCTTTACGTAATGCTTTGATTGTTTCACGCGCAATAATTTTTGCACCAATCGCGGCTTGAATTGGAATATCAAACTGTTGACGAGGAATTAATTCGCGTAATTTTTCACACATTTTCTTTCCAATATTGTAGGCATTATCAACGTGAATTAAGGCAGATAAAGCATCTACAACTTCACCGTTAATCATGATGTCAACTTTTACCAATTTTGAAGCTTTCATTCCAGAAGGTGCATAATCAAACGATGCATATCCTTTTGAAATAGATTTTAATCGATCATAAAAATCGAAAACAACTTCAGCCAAAGGCATATTGAAAATCATTTCTACTCTATGTTGAGTTAAATAGTTTTGAGATTGTAATTCACCACGTTTCTCAATACATAAACTCATTACAGGACCTACGAATTCAGATTTTGTAATGATTGCTGCTCGAATATATGGTTCTTCAACACGATTTAATCCTGATGGATCTGGTAATTCAGATGGATTATGAACCGGAATCATTTTTTCTGGATCTTTTTCCAAGTACGCTTCATACGAAACGTTAGGAACAGTTGTAATTACCGTCATGTTGAACTCACGTTCTAAACGCTCCTGAATAATTTCTAAGTGTAACATTCCTAAGAATCCACAACGGAAACCGAAACCTAAAGCAGCAGAAGATTCAGCTTCAAAAGTTAATGAAGCATCATTCAAACGTAACTTTTCGATAGAAGCACGCAAATCTTCGTAATCTTCTGTGTCAACCGGATAAATACCAGCGAAAACCATTGGTTTTACTTCCTCGAAACCATCAATAGCTTCGCTTGCAGGATTCTCAACTAATGTAATTGTATCTCCAACTTTTACCTCAGAAGCTTCTTTAATTCCAGAAATAATATAACCTACATCTCCAGTTTTAATGACTTTCTTCTCAACTTGATTCAGTTTTAATGTTCCAATTTCATCGGCACCATATTTTTTGTTGGTAGCCATGAATTTTACTTGATCTCCTTTTTTGATTTCTCCATTTACCACTTTGTAAAAAGCTTCAATTCCTCGGAAAGGATTATAAACAGAGTCAAAAATCAAGGCTTGTAACGGTGCATCTGGATCACCAACTGGTGCAGGAACTTTCTCGATAATTGTGTGTAACAATTCTAACACACCTTCACCTGTTTTTCCACTTACACGCAAAACATCTTCGGGATCACAACCAATCAAATCAACAATATCGTCTGTTACTTCTTCTGGATTTGCAGAAGGTAAATCGATTTTGTTCAAAACTGGAATGATTTCCAAATCATTTTCTAAAGCCAAATAAAGGTTAGAAATGGTTTGTGCTTGTATACTTTGTGCAGCATCTACAATTAACAAAGCTCCTTCACAAGCGGCAATCGAACGAGAAACCTCGTAAGAAAAATCCACGTGACCAGGAGTGTCAATTAAATTTAAAATATATTTTTCACCATCTTTTTCATATTCCATTTGGATGGCGTGCGATTTAATTGTGATTCCGCGTTCGCGTTCCAAATCCATATCGTCTAAAGTTTGATTTTGTAACTCACGATCAGAAATCGTGTTTGTTACTTGCAATAAACGATCGGCCAAGGTACTTTTACCATGGTCAATATGGGCGATAATACAGAAATTACGGATATTTTTCATATTCTATTTGTCGAATAGGCAAAAATAATCTTTTCCGTGCAGACTGCAAGTATTTTGAAAAATATTATGAATTATATTTTAATAAATTAACGAGAGTTGAAGTGTGTTTTTTACTAAAAAATAAATCTAGGCAATTATCCGATGAAAAAAAGTATATAATTTATCTTCTTTTACTAGACCAAATTTTTGTTTCAAACGATACTTTGTTATTCGTACACTTTTTGGTTCAATATTAAGAAGAGTTGCAATTTGTTTGGTGTCTAAACCAAGATAGATATACGAACAATATTTCAAATTAAGAGGTGTTAGTTTTTGCTTAGAATGCTCGTTTAGCGTTTTGAAAAAGTTTGAATGTAATTCTTGAATTCTAAATTTAGCACTTTCAAAATCATAATCCATTAAATTTTCTTCTCGCATAACTTGTTTTAAATTGATAGAAGAATCATTTCCATTTTTTTGTAGTTTCCGCTTGATCTTGATTGTACAAATCGATTGAATAATCAGTTGCTTTTTTCTGAAATTCAAATATAGCCGAGTCAACCTAAGTTTAGCATATTCGTTATTCCCATAATTAACGAAGCCTATATTATGTATTCAACAAAAGAAATTGTTTTTAATAATCTCTTTTGTGTTTATATGAATTTTAAACCTAATTTTATCCTTATGAAAATCAGCACAAAATGAGGAGATTACTATTTTTTGTTATTACTTTTTTTACATTTATTCAACTTTCTGCTCAAACGACTCGAAATTTGAATTTAGAGAATTGGACTTTTCAACAAAAAGGAGATTCAAAATGGCTGAAAGCTGAGATTCCTGGTTCTGTTCATACCGATTTGATGTTAAATAATATTATTCCAAATCCTTACAAAGACGTTAATGATGCAAAAGTGCAATGGGTAGAAAACGAAGATTGGAACTACAAAACTTCTTTTGATTTGACTGAAGCCGAACGAAAAGCGCAAAACATTCAGTTAAAATTTAATGGATTGGATACATATGCAAAAGTTTTTCTGAACGGAAAATTAATTCTGGATGCGAATAATATGTTTCGAATTTGGGAAGTTTCGGTCAAAGATTTACTGAAAGATAAAAATAATTTGCTCGAAATACAATTCAAATCGTCGCCTAATGAAGGAAAACGATTAGCAAATCTTCTTCCATATAAATACCAGAAGGTGAGCGTGTTTTTACTCGAAAAGCGCAATATCAGTATGGTTGGGATTGGGGACCAAGATTGGTAACGGTTGCGATTTATAAACCAATTGAACTTATTTCTTGGAATAATTTAAAACTGAATGACTTGTCTTATGAAATTGTCAAATTGGATAAAAATCAAGCGAAAGTAAAGTTTAAATTTATTATCCAATCGGAACAAAATACAGCTGTAGAAATTAATTTTAATCAGAAAATAATCACTCAAAAATTAACCAAAGGAATTAATCATTTTTCGATTGATGAAACGATTCACAATCCAAAATTATGGTGGCCAAATGGAATGGGCGAACAGTATTTATACGATTATCAATTCAAAATTAAACAAGGGAATGAACAGATATTTAAGTATTTAAAATTTGGTTTACGTACGATAGAATTGGTACAAGAAAAAGACGAAGTTGGCTCTAGGTTTTATTTTAAAGTGAATAGGGTTCCAACTTATATGAAAGGTGCAAATTATATTCCGCAAGATAATTTTGTTTCACGAGTTTCAAAAAATGATTATGAAAAGTTGATAAATAGTTCGGTTGAAGCCAATATGAATATGATTCGTATTTGGGGTGGTGGAATTTATGAGGACGATTATTTTTATGAATTATGCGACGAAAAAGGTTTGTTGGTTTGGCAAGATTTTATGTACGCTTGTGCTTTTTATCCTGGCGATCAAGATTTTCTTCACAATGTAAAACAAGAAACAATTGATCAAGTGAATCGCCTAAAAAATCATACTTCTATTGCGCTTTGGTGTGGAAATAATGAAATTGATGAAGCGTGGAAAAATTGGGGATATCAGAAACAAATGGGCTGGTCGAAACAAGATTCGTTGAGTATTTGGAAAGATTATCAAACGACTTTTCATCATATTATTCCGAATGTTTTAGATTCGATTTTACCAAAATCAGAGAATCGCTATTGGCCGTCTTCACCTTCGATTGGTTGGGGAAGAAAAGAAAGTTTGACGCAAGGAGATTCGCATTATTGGGGCGTTTGGTGGGGAATGGAACCGTTTGAAACGTATGAAAAAAAAGTTCCACGTTTTGCTTCTGAATATGGTTTTCAAGGAATGCCAACGTTGAAAACGGTGAAATCAATGTTTTCTGAAAAAGATACATTGAGTAAAAATTCTGCAATAATTTTAGCGCATCAAAAAAATCCAAAAGGTTGGGAAACAATCAACGAATATATGCAGCGAGATTATGTTGTTCCGACCGATTTTGTGCAGTACAACTACGTTTCTCAATTGTTACAAGCACGCGGAATTCAGTTGGCAATTGAAGCACATCGACGTGCAAAACCTTATAATATGGGAAGTTTGTATTGGCAATTGAATGACGTTTGGCCAGTAACTTCGTGGTCGTCTTTGGATAAATTAGGAAATTGGAAAGCGTTACATTATCAAGTGAAAAGAAGTTTCGAAAATGTGCTAATTTCAGTAGAAAAAGAAGAAAATGTGTACAAAATTTATATCGTAAATGACTTATTGAAAGATTTGAAAGGAAAAGTAAAATTTTCTGTGGTAGATTTTAATGGAAATAAACATTGGACTAATGATAAAGATGTAATTATTTTATCAAATTCTTTAACCAAGATAATGGAATTAACTGATGAAATTTTGAAAGGAACTTCTTCAACTAAATGAATGTTAAAAATCAATAATATTTTTCTCCCTATTTTTAGTGAAATTTCACAAAGGATTTGGAAATGTGAATTTTATTGACTTAAATTTGCACTGATAAAAATCATAACGTATAACAATTTAATAACGAAGAAATAAAATGTTCAAAGAAACGACATATCAGTTTTTAGCTATTGCAACAGATTTTGCAATGAGCATTCTTCGTGCTTATAAATCGTAAATAATTTACTTATTATATCAAAAGCCCGGAGGATTCTTCGGGCTTTTTCTTTTATTATTCCATTCTAGATTCAGAATAACTTCTAAAAACTTCCGAAGAAGAAATAGTTAGCGCTAATTATTTCAAAATAATTATTTGCAATCAAATAATCCATTTTATGGAAGATTCAATTTTCTTTTCTACTCAATTACGAACAAAAAGAGCGAGGAAAAGAAGTGTAAAAACAACGAAAGAAAAAAATGTAAGAGAGAAATATAAACGTCAAAAAGAAATTTTTAAAGAACAAAAAGAAATTCCGCTTGTTCTTTTAAAAGAGCCGTGTCAAAAAGGTTTTGAGCGATATATTGTATTGAGAGAAGATATTAAAAAAGAAAATGAGATTGAGTTTTTTACTCAAATTCTAAAGAAAATAAATACTTCTCAATATGCAGAAACGCGAAAGTTTGTAAAAAAACGAAAACGAAACGGAAAGCGAATTTATGTTCAGAGAATTCAAGAGTTGAAACAATTGCAACCTTACGAATATTCAGGTCCGTATTCAATTTTGAATGATGAAGAACGTCTATATTTTGTGTGTATTCAGGTGTATGATCCCAAGACAAAACGTTTCAAAGGAATTTATGAATTTCTACAACCGTGGCGTTTTCGATTGATTATAAAACCAAATATGATTACGTATTACAAACCGCTTGATATTGATTTGAAGCGCGAAGAAGCGCAAATCGATCATTTTTTTGACAAGTATAAAAATCAAGGAATCCTTTTAAAGAAAATAGTTGGAGGAGGGTATTCGTATGAACGAAAACCAAAATTTAAAAATCCTTTTACAAAAAGGAAATTTTTTAATAATAAAAATTTAGCGATTGAAATCGCTGAAATGCTGATGGAAAAAGAACATCAGTTATCTAAAAGATATTAATCATGGGAAATAAAATCTCTGGAAAGGACTTTATAAAAATAGGCTTTCCAAAATATAATTCGATCAATATTGCAATTGGGCAAATTCATCGATACAGAAAAAAAGAAAAGAAACAAACGATTATTAACGAAGCAAAAGAAGTTTTACTTGAGCCAGAAAAATACATCGGTCACGGAATTTGGGGAAAAGTTGCGGAAGGATTAATAAAACCAGTTGAGGTTAGATTACAAGAATTAAAAACAACGCGTTCACCTTTTTCGATTTTTGGAGAAAATGAAATTGACGAGCAAGCAAAATTTCAATTATATGATGCATTGAAATTGCCAATTTCGGTAAAAGGAGCTTTGATGCCAGATGCGCATTCGGGGTATGGATTGCCAATCGGAGGTGTCTTAGCGACGGATAATGCGGTGATTCCTTATGGAGTTGGTGTGGATATTGGTTGTAGAATGAGTCTTTCGGTTTACGATTTGCCAGCTAGTTTTTTGAAAGGAAAATCGCATCAATTGATTCAGATTTTGCAAGATCATACCAAATTCGGAATGTATGAAACGCATAAACTAAAAGCGGATCATGAAATTTTTGAACGTTCTATTTTTGATGAAATTCCAATCTTGAAAAGTTTAAAAACAAAAGCTTATCAACAATTAGGAACTTCTGGTGGAGGGAATCATTTTGTTGAATTTGGGATTGTGAAATTAGATGAGGTAAAACCTGAATGGAACTTGATTCCAGGAGAATATTTGGCTGTTTTATCGCATAGTGGTTCGCGTGGTTTGGGTGCAAATATTGCAAAACATTATACGTATTTGGCGACGAAACAATGTCCACTTCCGAAGCAAGTTCAGCATTTGGCTTGGTTAGATTTGGACACGTACGATGGCCAAGAATATTGGGCAGCGATGAATTTGGCTGGCGAATATGCCAAGGCTTGTCACGATGATATTCACCGAAGAATTGCGAAAGCTTTGGGAAAACGTATCGTTTTTAACATCGAAAATCATCACAATTTTGCGTGGAAAGAAATGGTTGAAGGAACGGAACGAATTGTTCATCGTAAAGGAGCGACGCCAGCTGGAAAAGGAATTTTAGGAATTATTCCAGGTTCGATGACCGCGAACGGTTACATTGTTGAAGGTTTGGGAAATGAATTGAGTATTAATTCGGCTTCGCATGGTGCGGGACGAAAAATGTCGCGTGCGAAATGTAAATCAACAATTACTAAAAGTTTTATGAATTCACAATTGAAAGATGCAGGAATTGAGCTGATTGGCGGAAGTGTAGATGAAGCACCTTTGGCATATAAAAACATAAAAACGGTGATGAATTTACAGACTGAATTAGTGAAAGTGTTGGGAACTTTTACACCGAAAATTGTACGAATGGATAAATAATGATGAGGAAAAAAATTATTCAACTTACATCGGGTAGAGGACCAGCGGAATGCAATTTTGTGGTGACTAATGTTTTTAAAAAGTTTTCGGAAGCGTGCACAAAATCTGAAATTAAGTTTGACATAATTGAAAGAGAAATGGATAAAGATTTTCATCAACTTTCATCTGTGATTATAGAACTTGAAGGAAATGATTTAAACACGTTTTTAAAAACTTGGCTTGGAGCAATTTTATGGATTGGTAAAAGTCCATACCGAAAATTTCATCAACGAAAAAATTGGTTTATTGGTTGTTTTGAATTAGAAATTCCGAAAGAAAATTCAATCAATCCGAATGAAATTATATACCAAACAATGCGAAGCTCTGGAAATGGTGGACAAAATGTAAACAAAGTAAATTCGGCTGTTCGTGCGATACATCAACCAAGTGGAATTTCGGCTGTTTCGATGGATTTACGTTCACAACATCAGAACAAAAAAACTGCAACAACTCGTTTGTTATTGAAATTACAAGGATTTGAAACCAATAAATTGAAGGACTTGGTTCAAAAAAAATGGAATAATCAAACGTCTATTGCAAGAGGGAATCCTGTGAAAATATTCAGAGGAGATAAATTTAGTGAATAAAAAAAAGCCGCTCAATGAGCGGCTTTTAGTTTATTTTTTCAAAATAGCTTGGATAATTCCTTCCAAATTTTCATTGAATTCGAGCAATTGAGCAAAAACTTTATCGTCTTTATTCAAGCCACCGTGTTTGTTATTTTTTACAAAGGTTGCTTTTATCGTTTCCCAACGTTCTTTTTCTTTAGCAGTTATCAAACCTGCAATTTCTTTTAATCGCAACAAATTCGATTCTGTATCTGTTGTCAATGTTTGCGATTCACTTTCGTAATGCGCTAAAATAGTTTCGTTAATTTCTTTTTCGTTCATCATTGGAACAATTTTCGAAACCAATTTTGACATATTTCTGTACGAACCTTGCATTTTGAAAGGCGGTTCCGTTCTGTAATCATCTTGCATTGCTGCGCTCGAAATATAATTTTGATTGACTTTTACGACAATATTTCTAATCTTAATCACATGTTTTAGAACTGCAATAAAATCATCAATTTCTTGTTTCAAATAATTGCCTTCCAAATCCGGAAGTTGTTCTTGATTTTCGGTTACAAAATTTGTTAACTTGTAAAAATCTGTCAAACTTTTTGAAGCAATTTTATCCAAATAAGGATTATCTCCTGTTGCATTTTCAATCAAACTTAAATTGAACAACGTTTCCGTATCACCAATTACATCACCCAAATTATAAACATCAGCACGATTAGCCAACATATCTGGAATCTGAAATTTAGAGCCGCTTTCCGTATATGGATTTCCTGCCATTACAATGCAAAAACGTTTTCCGCGTAAATCGTAGGTTTTACTTTCTCCTTCAAAAATTCCATCAATTTTTCGCTGTCCATCGGCTAATGAAATAAATTTCTGTAAAAATTCGGCACTCAAATGCTGAATATCGTCCAAGTACAACATTACATTATCTGCCATTTCAAACGAAAGATTTATCTTTTTTAATTCCTCTCTTTCTCCAGAAGTTTTGGCTTCTATTGGATCGATTGATGTAATATTATGTCCAATTGTTGGTCCATTTACTTTCACAAAATGTAGGCCCATTGTTTTTGCTAAATACTCCATCAACGTCGTTTTTCCATAACCAGGAGGCGAAATTAACAACAACATTCCCATTCGTGCAGTACGCTTGTTATCGCCTGCAGTTCCCAATTGTTTGGCTAAATTATTTCCGATTAAAGGAAAATAAACTTCGTTGATTAATTTATTTCGAACAAATGATGTTAAAACTTTTGGTTCAAATTCTGCGATTTTTAAATCCTTTTCATAAGCTTTCGAAATTTCTTCTTTTAACTTTTGGAATGATTTAAAATTTGGAACATCAACAGTTGAAAAATGCTCTAATTTAGAAATGATTTCATGATAATTTTGTGTATAAATACCATCAATTATTACGGTATGATTTCCTTTTAAATCTTCAATTATAATAGATGAATTTCCATTTATTAACTGAAATTTATCTTTAGAAAACAATAACATCGTTGCTACTTCATTTACAACATTTCTGTAAGTTGAAAAATTTTCATTTTCATCGATAAAAGAATGAATCCAGTTTTCGATCAAGTAAAATTTTTCGGTTGAAGAAAATTGTTCATCTGCAATCAACGCATTAAAATCATCTGAATTTTTATTTTTCTCTAAGTAATTAATGAATTCTTTTCGAAAATTTTCAGCTTCATTACTCATCGAAAAAGCTTGATATTTTGTGAAAGTTCTAAACAAATAATTGGCAACTTTTTCTGAAGTTGTTATTGTTTTATCCCATTCAGTTTCCCAATTTTCAAAAAGCGATTTGATTTCATTTAGAATATTTTCAAATCGAGTTGAATTCGGAAAATTTTTCAAAATTAATTGAGCCGAATTAATCATTGCATTCAACTTATCTTGCAAATTCTTTTCTAAAGAATGGCAAAAAATTTGAGCAGTTGTACGAGTTGGCGCATCAAATTGCAACACATCTAATTTCGAATTTATGTTGACCAATTCAGTAAAAATTCGAAACGCATCAAAATTGTGAACGCCTTTTATATAACCTTCCGAATAATTTTGTTCAATGATTTGATTGATAAATTTTTCAGCATCAAAATCGTTTTCATTTCTTGCTAAAAAAGCTTGATAAGCTAAATATTCAGCACGATAAACCAATTGATTTTCCGAAACAAATTCTTGGTTCCAAATATCTTGGTAACGATAAATCTCATCGTTTTTAACTTTTTGATAGAAACTTGTACCTGTTAAATGATAAAATAATTCGTTGTTACGATTCAACAATGTCAGCGCTAATTGCTGCGTATTGACCGTAAATTTATTTTGACCAAGCGCAATAATATTTTGCCCATCAACAAAAAGTTCAGTTTTATCTCGTAAAACACGAAGCGTATCTTCTTGCGATTTTTTTAATAGATTTTCAAGGTTTTCGGCTTTCGAAACATCTTTTAAATCCTTCAATTCTTGAATGATTTGACGCATTTTGTCAATCATTAAATCCGAAGAATAAAACGCTAAAATTTCTTCTTTCTCAGAAAAAGTTTTGGCTTTATTTTCGATATTTTTCAAGACGCGCAAGCCAATTTGTTCTAATGAATTGGTGCGTTTGTTGGTTTGTTCAACTAATTGTTCACGTTTCGAATTGAATGCCTTGATAATTTCGTCGCGCTTATCTGCAATTTTCAAGGCGAAATCATCAAAATCAGAAAATTTACTTTCTAATTCTTCAAGTTGAACAATTATTTTTGTATTGTATTCTTCCGTTTTTTCGGCAGTTGTTGATAATTCTAAAAAGTTAACCACACTTTGTTCTAACAACGTGATTTGAGCAGAAAATTCTGCAACAGCTTCTTTGCTTTTTAACGCAGAAGTTTGACGTGTTAATTGGGCACGAACTTCGTTAAGCGAAGCAAAAATAACCGAGATTTTCTCAATGATTTTTGTTGTTTGTGTTGCGTCTTCAATTTTTAAACTGTTCAGAATATCAATCAATAATTCTAATTCTGAGGCAATTTTAAGACAGGCTTCTTCGATAACTTTCGCATCAATGACTTTTTCGATAGAAGCTACTAAGTTTTTCTGTTCAGCAACTTTTTCTTCGTATGGAATTAGTGCTTCATCCAATAAAAGAAACTCAATTGTTTTGGTTGATAAATTTTCGTTTACCTCTTGCAATCGGTTTTCTAATTCTTGAACACGCTCTAAATTGATGTAGCGAATTGAACGTAAATCAATAACTTTTCCTTGAATTTTACGAGCCTCAGCTAAATGTTCAACCAATAAATCCAATTGATTGTACGTTGTGCTATTTACTTTGAAAACGATTTCTTCAATCGATTCTTCCGTTTTTTCTAAGGTTTCTTGCGCAAATTTTTTCTGAATTTGAACTTTAGCAAATTCATCAATCGCTGTATTGGCAACTGTTTTTATTTCTAATAAAGGAACAGCAAGCTCAAAAGTCTCTTGATCATTAATCCAAAAATAGCCATCTACAATATTATTCGCTTTTTTTACAATGTCCTCGTATAAACCTTCGTACGAATCTTCTTTGTTGATTAATTGAATAACCTCCTGAGATTCAGCCATTGCTTTCACAATGTCTTTGTTCCCAATTTTATATAATGGATGATTTGTTTTCTCTGTATTTTCAATCAAACGTTCAACATAAGGTGTTTGCCAAATTTGAACTTGATGATGTCTTGTCGCTTCTTCTTCGGTGCGGAAATAAATTAAACTTCCATCTTTAAAAATCGTAAAACCATTACAAACTATAGGTGTTTCCACAGTTTGTTGAATGATATTGTACGATAAAAGAATGTATGTATTGGTTTCATCTTGATTGAAAATGTACATAAAATCTTCTCCGTTCGGAGAATTTACACGACGGAAAAATTGAAAATGCTCTAAATTATTATTATCGAAAAGATGATACGTTCCGTTTTGTAAATAATAACCATTCGAAAAAATTAAACCTTGATTATCGGGTAACAGAACTGCTGCATCTAAAAGTGCAGGAATGTTGATAACTTCTTTGGTGCGAACATTGTAAATATAGGCTCTGAAATCTTCTTGAAACGGTTTTATTTTAACCGCAATTAGATTTCCTAAATCGGCATAATAATATTCGGCATCGTCTAATTGTTGATCTAAATGTGTCACTTTTTCAGTGAAAATTCCTTTTCCTGAATCCGTATTATCTTCAATTTTAAAAGTAATATCACCACCAATTGCTTCGATAAAAATCTTATCTAAAATAGAAATATGTGGAAACTTTCCTAATCGACGATCATCGATAGAAGTTTTTTGCCATTCAAAATCAAATTGATCTGCTTTTTTTACTTCGTGAATGCTGCGATCATCTTGATAAATTAATTTTCCGTCTTTGATTAACCATTTAAACGCTTTCAAATCTTGTGCGCTTTTACTGGTTTGGAAAACCATGTATAGATAATTATCTGTTCTACGAAATTTAGAAAAGATAGAATCGCGGTAATATTTATATAAATTCTGAAAATCTGTAAAGAAATTCTGATCGTTTATTAAGTCGAGAGGTTGAGGAATAAATTGATTTTCTTGAAACAGATAAATACTAAAAACATCGCTCAACTGAATGTCTGTGCGTAAACCGAAATGCACGTTGTAACCAAAAATACACAATTTATCGAACGCGATAATTCCACGTGCGACGCATGTATTTTCTGTCGTAATTCTTTGGTTTGCGCTTAATGCAAAATTGGTAGAATTGAAGACTTCTTTTCGAGCATCATTCAATTTCGTTAATCTTTCCGAAAGAAAATCTTTTTGTGTAAGAAGTCTTTTTCGGATGATTTCGTACGCGCCTGCATCAAGCGTTTCGGTAACGTTAATATTTTTTTCTTCTTGCATTAAATTAAAATCTAGAAGGTGATTAAACTGTAATTAAGAGCGATTGAAACGAATAGATTCAATCACTCTATTATTGTTTAATGGATTAACCTATTTTTTTATTTGAAACACCTAACTGATTCGCAATTCCGAAAAGAGAATTTATAAATCCTGTGTCTTCGCTGTTTCCAGAAGCAGAAGCAGCTTGCTGTAATTTAATTAATGCCGCAGTAATTGTTAAGTTTTTGATGTCGTTTGATGAAATGCCATATTTATCGGCAAGACTTCTCACTTTTCCAGCTAAATCGCTTCCGCCATCTTCGTCAATCAATGCATTTTTGATATCTGTTGCATGTTTCGAATTGTCGATTAAATGATCGAAACCTTTTGCATTCGAAACTTGTTTCACAATATTTTCGAAGAACATTGTTTCTCCACCAACAATGTCAATTTTCGCAGATTTCAATGCATTTGATAACACCTCAGCTTGGGCTCCAGCAATATCTTTTTGAATGTTGATATGAGCCAATTCGATATCTTTTTCTTTTTGTAATTGAAGTTTGAACTCTTCGTGCTCTTTTCCAACACCGTCCAGTTTCTTCATAGCTTCTGCTTTTTCTTCAATTCCTTTTGCTTCTGCTAATGCTTTTTCACGAACAACTTCTGCTTGTGCTAAGCCTTCTTTACGTAACGCTTCTGCTTTTTTCTCGATAACAGATGCTTCTACAGTTCCTTGTTTTTCTTCTGCTTCTGCTTTTGCAACCATTACTTCTGCTTCAGATAGACCAATTGCAGCTTCTTCTTTTGCTTGTGCTTCAGCAATTATTTTACGAGCTTCAGCTTCTTTTGCAGAAGCTTCTTTTTTAGCTTCCGCATCAATTAATAACTCTTGCGCTTTGCGTTCTGCAACTTGTTTTTGTGCATCTGCTTCGATAACTTGACGAGCAGCTTCTTGCTCTGCCGCAATTTTTGCCGCTTCCGCAGCTTTTACAGTTTCGATTAAACGCTCTTCCGCTTCTTGCGATGCAGCAATAATTCCGGCTTGTTTCTGACGCTCAACTTCACGGTAAACTTCAACATCTTTCACACCTTGTTGCTCTTCAATCACGCCTTTTTCTAAAAGAACGCGTTCTTTGATAACGCCTTGAATATTTTTCTTCTCAACTTCGATAGACCTTTCTTTATCAATCTGAGCTAAAGTCACAATTCGCTCACGTTCTGTTTGCTCTAATGCACGATCTTTTTCAACGCGTTCCGTTTCGATTGCATCAGTACGAACTTTATTTTTTTCTGCGATAATAATTTGACGCAATTTATTTTCTTCTTGTACCGCCAATTGCTCTTCTGTTGTAATACGAACAGATTCAGCTTTTAGACGTTCTTCTTCGCGAACTTTTGCAATTTCTGCCTCTTCGCGCGCTTTTATATTTTCGATTTCTCTGCGTTGACGCTCTTCTTTTTCGGCTAATTGTCGCTCTAATTCTAAGATTGCTTCGCGCGCTTCAACGTTTTGTTTTTTGATTACTTTTTCTTCTTCACGACGAATTAAGTTGGCGTTCATATTTTGTTGAGCCGTTAATTCCGTGATTTTTTTAATACCTTCCGAATCTAAAATATTATCAGGGCTCAAGAATTGTAATTCAGTTTGTTCTAAATAATCAATCGCACAGTCATCTAAAATATATCCATTCAAGTCTGTTCCGATGATATTTAAAATTTCATCTCTAAATTCGCGACGAGCTTCGTATAATTCGATAAAATCGAATTTTTTTCCAACTGTTTTTAAAGCTTCTGAGAATTTTGCTTCGAAAATACTTTTTAATGTTTCTGGTTCTGATGCTCGTTCTGTTCCTAAGTTTTGTGCAACATTGATTACATCATTCACCGATTTATTAACGCGAACAAAAAATGCAACTTTGATATCTGCACGAATGTTGTCTTTACAAATTAAACCATCGTGTTGTTGACGAGTAATATCAATTTTCTTAATCGAAATGTCCATAATTTCCATTTTGTGGAAAACAGGAATTACATACATTCCTTTGTTGAAAGCTACTTGCGATCCACCAACACCAGTACGAACGATGGCTTTTCCTTGCGGAACTTTTTTATAGAAAACGCTTAAAACGACGATGAAAGCAATAAAGATGAAAACGATAACACCAACTGCTAAAAGAATAAAATTTGTCATGAGATTTTTATTATATTTTGATTGATTTAGTGAATAATTAAGATTAAAATTTCTTCGATAAGAAACGAAGTAAGTTGAAATATTAGTGTCATAATAGTGTTAAATGTTGTTTAAGGTTATATGTTTGATGACGAAATAATAATGATTTGAAGGCGATTCGTCGGTGATAATAATGGTATCTCCAAAATTAATTTCTTCGCCATTTTGACTTTTGATGTTAAGCGTAATAATATCTTTCTCGATTTGAAATTCCGCAGAGCCTATTTTATCTCCTGTGATTTTAGATTTTGATTTTCCGACTCTTCCGATAAAATCAGTTTCTTCTTCTCCATGATAACCTAATTCTGAATACATTTTAACTAATGGTTTAGTGATCCAATGCATCATAAAATAAGCGATGATGAAAACCGGAATTAAGATTAAAACTGAATACAATCCTAATTTGCTTAATCCAAAAACAATCGAAGAAATAATGGTAATCACCCAACTGATAAATTTGAACAAAGTAATAATCACCATTAACGGAACTTTACCAACATTGATGAATTCTAAACATTTTGCCCAAAAACCTGGTTCGTGATGCACGTCTGCATCAGCATCGTGATCAGCGTCAATTTCGTGGTGGGCATCAACATCATTGATGTCTCCGATATGAAAATCAGAATCTGTTCCAAGATCAATTCCGTCACCAGCTAACAGTTGAAATACCCAATAGACAAGAGAAAATCCCATCAAAATGGTCATAATTCCGTTGGCCAATGGATTAAAAAGAAGGTCTAAAATTTCGGTCATTTAGTGTTAATTTTTAATGTTAAATAGCTCTTCTGAATGTATAATAAATAATTTTCGTTGTGCTGTTGATGGAAAGCGGAGTGGAAGTGATTAATTCCCAGCCTTCATTTCCATATTTATTTAGTAAATCATCCAAAAATGTTTTATCTATTTTGATAGAAAATAAGCCAGCGTTAGGCATTATTTCTATTGTTTTGTATTCATATTTAGATGCCATAGTTTTGATTTTTTAAAAGAGATTAATTTACTAAAAATTTTATAGAAATAATTCACTATAAAAAGTGATTTATTCTTGATTTTTCGACTGAATTTTTAGCTTTAAAGCTTCTAATTCATTTTGAATCAAATCACCTTTCAAGGTTTCGTTAATTTCGTCATCAGCGGTTTTCGAATTGTCCGCTAAACTTCCGTAAGCTTGTGCAAGTGCTTCGTCTTCTTCTACTTTGGCTTTCATGCGTTCTAACATGCTAATTGTGCTATTCGCATCAATTTTTGCCATTTGTTTGTTTACTTGTTTTGTGGCATCAGCAACTTTTACACGAGCTTTTAATGTTGTTAATTCATTTTCCCATTTATTAATGTTGAATTTAAGAACCTCAACGTTTTTGTGCACTTCATTTGCAGATTTTTCATGAATAATCACTTGATTTTCTAATTCAGTAATTTCTTCTAACAATTGATTTTTTAAGCTCAAAGCTTCTTTCGCTAAATTTTCGGCTTGTTCAATTGTAATTTCATTTCGCTCAGCTTTTTCTAACAAAAGAATTGCTTTTCGTTCATAATCTGCAGCTTCTTCTTTCTTTTTGTCGACGCTATTTTGCGAACGAATTGCCATTGCTTTTACCTTTGCGTAAGCCTCTAATGATTGATTAAGATCGTCGCGCATTTCGCGAATTCCTTGTTCTGTCATTTTGATTGGGTCTTCCATTTTTTCGACAACCGAATGTATTTCCGCTTGTCCAATTCTAAAAATACGTTTGAAAATATTCATAGTGATATTGTTTTATTGTTTAGAAAATTCGATTAATTGAGCAGAATATTCGCTCATCAATAAGCTCAAAGAATTTAACGTTGCTTCAAATTCGTTTTGATCAAGATTCGCAATTTGAAGTGTGTAACGATAAATAACTTTTTTTCCGTCTTCTGTTATTGCAAAAGCACCATGAATGATATCGCGATTTTTCATCAACAACGCTTTTAGCATTTCCAGATTATCATTTGTAATTGTAAATAAATACAACTCGAAAATGATAACAGGTGGTGCAATTCCTACAATCAGATTTTGAACACCATCCAATAAATTTTCAATCATAAAAACACCCTCTTTTTCGTCTTTGTAAGTGATGGTGTAATTGATGTTTTGAATAAAATTTTCAATCTTCGAAAAATAATTCATTTTGTTGTTATTAGTGTTTTTTGTAATTTGTTTCCATAAAATTAAACAATTTGCTAAAATAATTAGCAAATAAAAGTGTTAAAATTTTAAATAATGACAAAAATAGGTGAAAATATAAAGAAATTAAGACAAGTTAAGAACTTAACTCAACAGGCTTTTGCTGATTTGTTCGAAGTTAGTAGAGGGAATATTTCATCTTATGAAGAAAAACGTGCAGAGCCACGAATTGAAACAATTTCTCAAATTGCTAAATATTTTAGCATTCCAATAAGTCATTTGATCGAAAAAAACTTAACAGTTAACGAAATATTACACTTTGATAACTATTTTGAGGAAGCTGATATGTTACGAAATGTTAAAAATTTGAGCGCGATTCCTTTTTTATCACGAGAAATAATTCAGTTAAAAAAAGAATTATTTTCTAATATAGAAAATTATCCGTCGATCTATTTTCCGATTTATAATTCGCATCAATTTATTGCGTTAGAATATTCTTCGAGTATCGCTTCACCTATCGATTTTACAGAAGAAGAATCGTCTATTTTATTTTTTGAACATTTGGAAGTGGAAAATTTACATTTGGTAAATGATAAGTTTGGTTTGTATTTGAATGATGATGAAATTTTTGTTGGGAAGTTTACTCAACACGAAAATCAATTGATTTTGGAATTAAATCAATGGAAACAAATTATTTTTGATGTTGAAAATATTCAGCACTTTTATCAGTTTTATGCTGTTTATAAGAAGGTTTAGAAATAATTTTTATAAGTAAGATTGTTTTCTAAATATTAGATGTTTCTACATCGTTTGACTCGCTCAACATGACAAGAAAATCCAATCTAGGCTGATAATTAATGTCATGTCGAGGAATCGAGACATCTCTTCTAAAAAATTATAATTTACTACTCAAGACTTTTAAACTTTAATATAAATCTTCTTTTTATCTAATAAATAAGCTAACCACCAAAAGAAAGCTAAGAAAATTAGCGAATAAACAAATGAACCAATTTCTGGAATTCCAGGAATTTTAGCGCAAACATTTTCGTAGAACCAACCCAATGGTGAAATGAATTTGATTTCTCTTTTGTCGTTTAAACCAGCTTCAATTCTGATTAAACCTAATAATCGAGGTAATAATCCGCTCAAAACAAAGATGAATAAAGGATTTTTTCCAAAAACATCAAAGAATTTCATGAAACCATTTTTGATGCCTAAAATTTCGATGAACCAAATCATTGATCCAATTGTCAAAATTGCTAAACCAGTTGTGTTGAAAACATAAGAACTGCTCCAAATCTTTTTATTGTACGGAAAATCCCATTGCCAAACGTAACCAATTGTCAACGCAATTGTTCCTAAAACAAATAAGCCAGCTAACATTTTATATTGCGGATTGTCAGTTTTTGGTAAAGGACGATTCAACCAATTGATATTTCCTTGTTTCTGAATATAATCACCAACCAAATACCCAAATAAAACCTGTGGAATAGTAGAAATTGTACTGAAAATTCCTTCGGGATCAAACGGTACTCCTTCTCCTTTGTAAATATGCGCTAAACCAAGCAATTGATTATCAATTTTAGTTCCGATAAAACCTTCTAATGAATAAGGGGTAGAAGTTCCAAGTCCGAAAGTTAAAACCCAATAAAGTAGAAGAATCGCACAACTTATCAATAAAACTTGTTTTTGTTTAAAATAAAAAGCAATCACCGAAGCGAAAAAATAAGCAATTGCAATTCGTTGTAAAACGCCCATTATTCGGATTCCGCTTTCTTCTGAATCTTTCCATGCTTTGAAAATAAGTTCATTATTATCCCACTTGAAAAATGGCCACCAATTGATGAATAATCCAATTCCGAAAATTAGAATTGTTCGTTTTATTACTTTTTGCCAGAAAATTTGTTGAGGTTGTTGTTGTAATTTTGGAATCATAAAAGCCATTGCATTTCCTAAGGCAAACAAAAAGAAAGGAAAAACCAAATCTGTTGGTGTGCATCCGTGCCATTCTGCATGCTCCAAAGGATCGAACATAGCCGACCAAGTTCCTGGATTATTTACCAAAATCATCAACGCAACAGTTGCGCCACGAAAAACGTCTAATGAATAATAACGAGCTGCTTTCATCTCTTTTGTGTTAATGTTTTAAAGATATAGATTTTTTAAATTTTTTGGAAAAATGCTTTTCAAAAAGATACTAGATTATTCCTTACCTTTAATTGTCAATAACAAACAATAAATAAAATGAGAACGGAGTCTGATTTATTAGGAGAATTACAAATTCCTGAAACGGCTTATTATGGTGTGCAAACGCAACGTGCCATTAATAATTTCAAAATTTCCAATAACTATTTGTCACATTATCCCGAATTTGTAAAAGCGCTTGGTGTTGTGAAATTAGGAGCAGCGCAAGCCAATCACGAATTAGGAATTTTATCGAAAGAATTATTTGATGCGATTTCTTTTGCTTCGAATGAGTTAATAGCTGGTAAATATACAGAGCAATTTCCAATCGATATGATACAAGGTGGTGCGGGAACTTCTACAAATATGAATGCAAATGAAGTAATTGCAAATATTGCTTTGGAGTATTTAGGAAAACAAAAAGGAGAGTATCAATTTTGTTCGCCAAATGATCATGTAAACCTTTCGCAATCTACGAATGATGCCTATCCATCTGCTTTGAAATTAGCATTATTTAATATGAATAAACCTTTGGTTGAGGCATTAACTTCGTTGTATGAGGCACTTGATAAAAAAGGGAAACAATTTGGTAATGTTATAAAAATGGGACGTACGCAATTGCAAGATGCAGTTCCAATGACGCTTGGGCAAGAGTTTGAAGGTTTTTCGAATACATTACATAAAGAAGTTGATAATTTAAACCGAATTGCTGCCGAATTATTAGTAATTAATATGGGTGCAACTGCAATTGGAACTGGATTGAATGCTGTTCCAGGTTATGCACAATTGTGTACAACTAAAATAGCTGAAATCATGAATGAAGATGTTTCGTTGGCTGATAATTTAGTTGAAGCAACTTCGGATACAAGCTCGTTTGTGGATTATTCATCAGCTTTGAAACGTCTTTGTGTGAAGTTGTCGAAAATTTGTAATGATTTACGTTTGTTAACATCTGGTCCGAGAACAGGTTTGTTCGAGATTAATTTACCTCCAAAACAACCAGGATCTTCGATTATGCCAGGGAAAGTAAATCCAGTAATTCCAGAAGTAGTGAATCAAGTTTGTTTTAAAGTGATTGGAAATGATTTATCAATAACAATGGCTGCCGAAGCTGGTCAATTACAATTAAATGTAATGGAGCCAATAATTGGTTTTTCGATTATGGAATCGATTCAATATTTAACAAATGCGATGAATACGCTACGTGTTGAATGTGTGGATGGAATTACAGCAAACGCAGAACATTTGAAAAATGAAGTACAAAATAGTATTGGAATTGTTACAGCTTTAAATCCTTACATTGGTTACAAAGCAAGTACAAAAATTGCGAAAGAAGCTTTAGAAACAGGAGGAGGTGTATATCAATTGGTCTTAGATCACGGTTTATTGTCGAAAGAACGTTTGGACGAAATCCTTGATCCTAAAAATATGCTTGGTCCACATATCTAGAAGTTGTGAGTTAGTAGTTATGAGTGATAAGTTTTGAAAAAATAAATTAATAATGAAACCTTCGAATCTTCTAAAAATAGAAACATTAAACGATGAATGGCTAGATAAGGATGTGATTATTTTACATGCTTGTTTTCAGATTTTATGCGATTGTATTGAAAAAGAAAATTTATTTACAAGTCATGTTGATTGGATGTATGATGATGAACATAAAAATGCAAAAATTGAAATTGAAAACTTATATAATTGGTGGAATAAACGTAAGCTCGATAATGATAATTTAGAAAATAATCAATATGAAGAAGATAATCAAATGTTGAAAAAATTAATAGAGTTTAGACAATATCTTTGGACTTGATTTAATTAAAAAATTATGAGTAATGAGTTCAGAGAAAACTTAGAACTTGTTACTCATAACTTAAAACTTATTTTAATATCCGTGTAAATTCACATTATCAGTTGGAAGTAAATCAACTTTTTTACCCATTTTTTTCTGAATGATTTTGAAATGATGCAAATCTTCTTCTGTAATCAAACTAATGGCTTTTCCGTTTGCATTTGCACGACCTGTACGCCCGATTCTGTGCACATAATCTAAAGGCGAACGAGGTAATTCGTAATTAATAACAGTTGGTAAACCTTCGATATGAATTCCGCGTCCAATCAAATCTGTTGCAACCAAAACTTTAATATCACCTAGTTTAAAATCTTCCAAATTATCCATTCTAGCGCCTTGGGATTTCTTACTGTGAATCGCCATTGCAGAGATTTTATTCTTTTTTAATTTTTCTACTAAATTATCTGCAGTTCGTGTCGAAGAAACAAAAACCAAAACTTGTTCTAAGTTTTCAGATTTGATTAAATAACGTAAAAAAGGACCTTTTGTTTCGGCATCAACTTTATAAGCAACTTGTTCGATTTGTTCCAAATCAATTTCTTGTTTTTTGATTTCAACAACAATTGGATCAATACTTAATGTAGATTTTATTTCATCAATTTTATCATTCAAAGTTGCAGAAAATAGAATTGATTGTTTCTTTTTCGGAACACTTTTCAAAATTCGGTTCATCTCATCTCCAAATCCTAATTGGAACATTTTGTCTGCTTCGTCAATCACCAAATATTGCAATTGATCCAATGATAACGCATTATGATCCATCAAATCCAATAAACGACCAGGAGTTGCAATCAAAACTTCAGTTCCATATAAATTCTTCATTTGTGGATTAATTGAAGTTCCACCATAAACAGCTTGTGTTTGTACTTCGCGACGTAAAGCAGTTTGTAATCCTGCAAAAGTTTGTTCAATCTGAACTGCTAATTCACGTGTTGGAACTAAAATTAACGCTTTTATATTACGAGATTTTTCGTACGATTGATGCTGAATTTTTTGTAGCAAAGGCGCAACAAAACACAAGGTTTTTCCAGAACCAGTTTTTGCAATTCCCATCACATCTTTTCCTTTTAAAATAGATGGAATTGTTTCGGTCTGAATTTCAAAAGGTTTTAAAAATCCAAGTTTTGTAATTGCTTTTGATAAATATGGTGATAATCCTAAATTTTCGAATGACATAAATTGATATAAGACTGCAAAGGTAGAGATTAAATTTGAATGATATTTTAGGAATAATTACTCGTTTAATCATTTTTAATCGTGATGAAAATGAAAGTTTTAAAATCGTTTCTGAAATATTTCTAAAAATCTTTTTAGAAACAGTCAAATTATCGAAACAACGATTGAAAACAGAAATAATTTCTGTTTAAAACTTTATTAAAAGCTTTTTGCTTAATAAAACTATCGTTAACTTTGATTCTTATGAAAAAAGATCAGTCTAAGATAATTCGTGAGCAAGCGCCAAGATCTGCTACTCGCGAGCATTCGGTTCCATTATATTTAACATCAAGTTTTATTTTTGATAGCGCAGAGCAAGGACGTGCAATTTTTGCAGAAGAAGAGCAAGGTATGGTTTATTCACGTTATGCAAATCCAAATACAACAGAGTTTATTAATCGCGTTTGTGCTTTGGAAAAAGCAGATGCAGGTTTAGCTTTTGCTTCGGGAATGGCTGCTGTTTTTGCATCTTTTGCTTCGTATATAAAAAGTGGAGATCATATTGTATCGAGTCGTGCAATTTTTGGTTCTACACATCAATTAATTACGCAATTATTTCCGCGTTGGGGCGTAACTTATACATATGTAGAAACGCCAAATATCGAGGATTGGGAAAAAGCAATTCAATCAAATACAAAAATTGTTTTCTTAGAATCGCCTTCAAATCCTGGATTAGAATTATTTGATTTAGAAGCTTTGGCAAAATTGAAAGAAAAACATCCGAATGTTATTTTTGCAATTGACAATTGTTTCGCAACGCCATATTTACAACAACCTTTGCAATTTGGATTTGATTTATCTATTCATTCTGCAACAAAATATATGGACGGACAAGGTCGAGTTTTGGGTGGAGTAGTTGTAGGAAAAGAAGAATTAATCAATGAAATGATGTTTTTTATTCGTCATACAGGTCCGGCGATGTCGGCTTTTAATGCGTGGACAATTTCTAAAAGTTTAGAAACGTTGCCACTTCGTATGGATCGTCATTGCGAAAATGCGTTGGCGTTGGCAGAAGCTTTGGAAAATCATGCTGAAATTGCAGATGTGAAATATCCATTTTTACCATCGCATCCGCAATATGAGTTGGCGAAAAAACAAATGAAAGGCGGGGGTGGAATCGTAACATTTGAAGTGAAAGGAGGAAAAGAACGTGCTTTCAGATTTATTGATGCATTAGAAATGATTTTATATACGTCTAATTTAGGAGATTCGAGATCGATTGCAACGCATCCAGCAACTACAACTCACGCAAAATTATCAGATGCAGAACGTGCAGATTTGGGAATTAGGCCAGGTTCTATTCGTTTATCGGTCGGTTTGGAGGATAAAGTGGATATTATCGAAGATATTTTGCAAGCGTTAGAAAAAACTAAGGTTTAATTAATTGATTAGTTGTTGATTAAATATAAATTTTAATAATTTATTCATTTCAGCACGGACTTTGCTTATTCTAAACGAAAGTTTAGAATATGAAGAAGTTTTTAATTTTTGGTTTTGCGTTGTTTACAATGTCAAGTTATGCGCAAAATAGACCAAATGATGGAAATAATAGAAATGTCGATGTTTTAATTGAAAGATCTGATTATTACGGAATATCAAGTAGTCAAAAAAATAAAATAATTGCTTTAAAAAAACAAGCAAGTAAAGATTTCGAAAGAGTTGGAAGAGATCGCAATTTATCTGGTTACGAAAAAGGTAGAAGAAACAGAGAGATTTCTTACAATTTACAACGTGATATTGATAAAATCTTAAATGATAATCAACGTTACAAATGGTCAAATTCTCATCGTGACGATTATTACAAAGATAGAATTGATAATCGATTAGAGCGCTTAGAAGACGAATATGAAAGAGATATCAAGCGAATAGAACGTAATTATTCTTACGATAAAAATTTGATGAAACGTAAAAAAGAAATCAGAAAGTCTCAGTATAAACGAGATAAAGAGCGTTTGAAAAATGTGAAAGATTATTATTAAAATAAAAGGATCCACAAATTATGGATCCTTTATTTTTTATATTGATTTGATAAAATTTTCTACTTGTTTCTCTGGCGTTATCCAAGAAGTAACCAATCTAATTGCAGAATTTTGTTCATCAATTTTTTGCCAAATATAAAACTCAAAATCTTGTTGTAGTTTTTCGATAATTGAATTTGGTAAAATAGGAAAAATTTGATTAGAAGATGGTTCTGTCAAAAAGTTGTGACCTTTTGCTGAAATAGCATTTGCTAATTTTTCTGCCATTTGATTCGCGTGTTTTCCCATCTCGAAAAATAAATCATCTCGAAACATTTCCGAAAACTGAATTCCAATCAAACGTCCTTTCGCTAACATTCCGCCTTTTTGTTTGATATGATAACGAAAATCTTCATCCAATTTCAAATTATTTATCACAATTGCTTCACCTAAAAGTGCACCATTTTTAGTCCCACCAATGTAAAAAACATCTGTAAAATTTGCCATATCTTCTAAGCTTAAATCACATTTAGAAGAAGTTAAAGCAGAAGCTAAACGCGCGCCATCAACGAAAAGATATAAATTATTTTCTTGGCAAAAATGATAAAGCTCTTGTAATTCCTTTTTTGAATAAACACTGCCAACTTCCGTAGAATTAGAAATATAAACCAATTTTGGCTTTACCATATGCTCGTCCGTGTGCGTGGCAAGAACAACCGAAATTTGCTCAGGAGTTATTTTTCCATTATCCGTCGCAATAGTATTTACTTTATGTCCTGTTGCTTCTATCGCGCCAGTTTCGTGAACAGCAATATGCCCACTTTCTGCTGCAATTACAGATTCATGTGGTTTTAGAATAGAAGAAATTACAATTAAATTGGCTTGTGTTCCACCAGAAACAAAATGAATTGCAGCATCTTTTTTCAGATATTTTTTGATCAATTCTCTTGCTTCATTGCAAAATTCATCTTCGCCATAACCAATTGTTTGTTCTAAATTTGTATCGATTAATCGTTGCAAAATTGCTGGATGAGCGCCTTCGCTATAATCATTTTTAAAGCTATATTTTTTCAAAATTGAAATCTTAAATTTTGAGAATAAAAGTAGGAGTTTTCCTAATTCTTTCCTATTTTACTATCTATTTTTACCAATTATTTAAACTGAATTATGAAGATTTTAGTCGTAGAAGATGAAATAAAATTGCAAGAAACGATTGTTGAGTTTTTAGAAAAGGAAAAGATGATTGTCGAAACTGCGGATAATTATCAGCAAGCTTTGGATAAAATAATTTCGTTCGATTATGATTGCATTTTATTGGATATGATGTTGCCAGATGGTGATGGAATGTCTTTGTTGAAGGAATTAAAGAATCTTCATAAAGAAACTTCGGTGATTATTTTGTCGGCAAAAGATTCGGTTGATGATAAAGTAGAAGGATTATTGGTTGGCGCGGATGATTATTTGGCGAAACCATTTCATTTTGCTGAATTATTGGCTCGAATTAAAGTTGCTTTACGCAAAAATCTACAAAAAGGAGAAGATATTTTGAGTTATAAAAATATTCAAATTTTTCCTGAAGATCGTTTGGTTAAAGTAAATAATATCGAACTGAAATTGAACAGAAAGGAATACGATTTGCTGTATTATTTTATGTTGAGACCCGAACGTGTTTTTCAGAAAACGACTTTAGCAGAAAGTGTTTGGGGAGATCATATTGAGCTGTCAGATAATTTAGATTTTATTTATTCGCAAATAAAGAATCTAAGAAAAAAAATGAAAGAAGCGAATTCTGAAGCCGATTTACAAGCGGTTTATGGGATTGGTTATAAGTTGATTTAACATGAAAATATCACTAAAAAATTATACATTTCGTTACCTCACATTTTGGTTACTAATCGTTATTGCGATTTGGGCATTTCTTTTTCATTCCTTGATTTTGGATGAGGTTTATGACAATGTAGATGACGGATTGAAGAATCAAAAAATTGAGATTATTCGAGAAGCTTATCGCGATCCGAATTTATTAAATACAACCGAATTTGGGTTAAGTCAATTCAAAATTACCAAAGTTGATCCAAGTAAATATGATGAAAGAAATCATTTTTCAAATGAGTTAGTTTACATGGGATACGATGATGATATGGAGCCTTATCGTATATTGAGAACTGGTTTTTATGACAAAGAAAATCATCCGTATTCATTAGAAATTAGAACGTCAACCGTCGAAGAAGACGAATTGATTTATGATTTGTCTCTTTCTTTGATTGCGTTATACTTTTTTATCTTGATTAGTATATTGTTGATTAATCATTTTGGATTGAAAAAAGCCTTCAAACCTTTTGGACAGATTATTTCTCAATTAAGAAAATATGAAGTGGGAAATAACGAAAAACCAAAACTTGTTGAAACGAATGTGAAAGAATTTTCTTATTTGCAAAAAGAAATTGAGCGAATGATTAATCGAAATGATGAGGTTTTTAACTCGCAAAAATTATTCATCGAAAATGCTTCGCACGAATTGCAAACGCCTTTGACAATTGCACTAAATAAACTTGATTTGCTAATAGAAAATTCAGATTTAAACGAAAAAGAAGTGATGAGTTTAGTAGAAACTAAGCAAACACTTTGGCGAATGGTGAATCTTAATAAATCGTTGTTAATGTTGTCTCGAATCGAGAATAATCAATATAAAAATAATGTTGAAGTTAATTTTACAGCTTTAACAAATGATTTGATTGAAGATTATGAAGATATTTTAGAAGCAGAAGAAATTAAATTAGAAACAAATTTTAAGGCAGATTTTATTCTTGATTTTAATATCGATTTGGCTCGAATTTTAATTTCAAATTTGATTAGAAATGCGATCAAACATAACAATGATGAGAAAATTATTAAGATAGAAAGTGATTCAAATCAATTTATAATTTCGAATACAGGAAAAAACGCAACGTTGGATTCGAATCTTATTTTTAGTCGTTTTTATAAACAAGGAACAAGTGATGGTAATAATGGATTGGGGCTTTCAATTGTGGACACGATTATCAGAAATCAACAAAATCTAAAGTTAGATTACAATTATGAGTTTCCTTTTCATCAATTTATTCTGAAAAAATAAATTATTCCCAAATCTTTCCTAATTCACTTTGCAACTTTGTCTTATAATTATAAAATCAAACAAAATGAAAAAGTTTTTAAGTGTTATCATGTTAAGTGCAACGTTGATTTCTTTTGCTCAAGATAAAGCGATAAAATATAACCAAGTTCCAAAAACGGGACAGCAATTTATCAATAAGTATTTTGGTGCAAAACAAGTTGGTTCTGTGATGTTGGACGATGATTATTTTTCGAAAGAATATAAAGTGTATTTGGCAAATGGAACAAAGGTAGAATTTGACGGAGACGGAGCTTGGAAAGAAGTTGATGGAAAACGAAATGCTATTCCAACAGGATTTATTCCAGCTAAAATTTCGAATTATGTGAAAAGAAGTTTTCCGAATACTACAATCACAAAAATTGAAAGAGATCGAAAAGAAATTGAAGTAAAATTGAATAATGGACTTGAATTAAAATTTGATAAAAATGGAAATTTCAAGAAAATTGATGATTAATAAAAAATATATTCAAAGAAAAACTCCAACTAAAGTTTAGTTGGAGTTTTTTATTCTATTTATCTCGACTTTCTAACATTGGCACAAATTTGAAATCTCCAAATTCGTAATGCTCAAATTGATCTTCTGATAAACGTATAATCACAATCATTCGTTGCGATTGTTCACCAACCGGAATCACCATTATTCCACCAATATTCAATTGTTTTTTTAATTCTTCTGGAATTTCTGGCGCACCAGCTGTTACAATAATTTTATCAAAAGGAGCAAAAGAAGGTAAGCCTTTGTAGCCATCTCCATACGTTTGATAGCGTGGCTCGAAATTGATTTTTTTCAACATAATTTTCGAGAAATCAAATAAATCTTTTTGACGTTCAATCGTAAAAACTTCAACACCCAAAGCAACCAAAACAGCAGTTTGATAACCAGAACCAGTTCCGATTTCTAAGACTTTTTCATTAGGTTGAATATCTAATAATTGTGTCTGAAAAGCAACTGTAAACGGATGCGAAATCGTTTGTCCAGCAGCAATCGGAAAAGCTTCGTCGCGATATGCGAATTCCGTAAATGCGCTGTCTAAAAATAAATGTCGTGGCACTAAATTAATAGCTTCCAATACGTTTTCATCTTCAATTCCTTTCGAGCGCAACAAATCAACCAACATTTTGCGTCGTCCTCTGTGTTTAAAATCGTCTACAGACATATTCCAAAATTTTTACAAAAATGCATTAAATACAACTTATTCTCATTAATTTTAACGGCAAAATCTACCAAATGTTAAAAGTAGGAGTGATCGGTGCTGGGCACCTTGGAAAAATCCATTTAAAGTTATTAAATCAATCGGAAAGATACGAATTAATTGGCTTCTTTGATTCTTTTGAAGAAAATGGAAAAAAAGTTGAAGCTGAATTTGGGTATAAATATTTTAGTTCGATGGACGAATTGATTGATGCTGTTGATGTTGTCGATATTGTGACACCAACGTTATCACATTATGAAGTGGCATTGAAAGTGATCGAAAAAAATAAACATTTTTTCATCGAAAAACCAGTTACGCATACCTTAGAAGAGGCAGATCATTTGTTGAAATTGACAAATGAAAAAGGTTTGAAAGCGCAAGTTGGACACGTAGAGCGTTTTAATCCTGCATTTACAGCGGCTGCACCTTTTATCGAAGAACCATTGTTTATTGAAACGCATCGTTTGGCAGAATTTAATCCGCGCGGTACAGATGTTCCTGTAGTTTTAGATTTGATGATTCATGATTTAGATGTGATTTTATCGATTGTAAAATCAGAAATTAAATCAATTCATTCGTCTGGAGTTTCGGTAATTAGTGATACACCTGATATTGCAAATGCTCGAATTGAGTTTGAAAATGGTTGTGTGGTGAATGTTTCGACAAGTAGAATGTCAATGAAAAATATGCGAAAAATGCGTGTTTTTCAACGAAATGCGTATATTTCAATTGATTTCTTGACGAAAAAGACTGAAATTATTAAAATGCACAAAGCGCCAGAAAATCCAAGTGAATTTGCGATGATTTTGGAAAACGATAAAGGAGATCGTAGAGAAATTTGTTTTGAACATCCAGAAATTTTACCAAATAATGCAATTTTGGATGAATTAGAAAGCTTTGCAGATTCTATTGTGAATAATTCACCAATTAAAGTTTCGTTACAAGATGGACGAAATGCATTGAAAGTTGCATTGGAGATTATTGCTTATTTTGAAAAAGAACAGCAAGTCATCAAAAATCAAACAATCGAGAAAGAATAAATCGATGTTAGATTTTAGAAGTTCGAATTTCGCTAAACGCATGAATATGATGTGATTTTGAAACAAGTTCAGAATGACGAAAATTTGTCAAGCTGAATTCATTTCAGCTTCTCATTCTGAAAAATCAAATTTCGCAAAACTCATTTCGAACTTCGAATCTCGAAAAAAAATAAATAATAAAAACAAACATACAAAAAGATGAAAAACATTACAGTTATTGGAGCTGGAACGATGGGGAATGGAATTGCTCACGTTTTCGCACAATCAGGATTTGCAGTGAATTTGGTTGACGTTTCTCAAGATAGTTTGGAGCGTGGATTGAAAACAATCGCTGGAAATTTGGAGCGTATGATCGCCAAAGAAAAAATTACGGAAGCTGACAAAACAGCAACTTTAAATAATATTACAACATTTACAGATACTGCGGAAGCGGTAAAAAATGCGGATTTAGTTGTAGAAGCTGCAACAGAAAATTTAGATTTGAAATTGAAAATCTTCAAACAAATTGATGAAGCTGCGCCAGCAAATGCAATTTTAGCGTCTAATACTTCTTCTATTTCGATTACAAAAATTGCGTCTGTTACAAGTCGTCCAAAACAAGTGATTGGAATGCATTTCATGAATCCAGTTCCGATGATGAAATTGGTTGAAATTATTCGTGGTTACGATACAACAGACGAAGTAACGAAAGCGATTATGGAAATGTCAGAAAAATTAGGAAAAGTTCCAGTTGAAGTGAATGATTATCCAGGTTTTATCGCCAATCGTATTTTAATGCCAATGATTAACGAAGCAATTTATTCTTTATATGAAGGAGTTGCGGGCGTGAAAGAAATTGACGAAGTAATGAAATTAGGTATGGCTCATCCAATGGGACCATTACAATTAGCAGATTTTATCGGTTTAGACGTTTGTTTATCAATCTTAGAAGTGTTGTACGATGGTTTCAAAAATCCTAAATATGCACCTTGTCCATTGTTAGTTAACATGGTAACTGCTGGTAAAAAAGGAGTAAAATCTGGAGAAGGATTCTATGATTATTCAGAATCTAAAAAAGCAGAAAAATTAGCTGCTCAGTTTGCGAAGTAGTTTATCTTACACAAAATAGTCAAAACAAAAAGCGTTACTTTTCGGGTAACGCTTTTTTTTATTTTGATTACTTAATTGCAGCTAAAGCATGTGTGTAATCTGGTTCTTGTCCAATTTCAGGAACTTGTTCTGCATAAGCAACTTCTCCATTTGGATTAATTACTACAACTGCGCGAGATAATAATCCATTTAATGGTCCATCAACCATTTTAACACCATAAGCATTTGCGAATTCTTCATTTTTGAAATCAGATAAAGTGACTACATTATCCAAACCTTCGGCAGCACAAAAACGAGATAAAGCGAAAGGTAAATCTTTCGAAATACATAACACAACTGTATTTGCAGCAGAAGAAACTTCTTTGTTAAAAGTTCGTACAGATTGCGCACAAACACCAGTGTCAACACTTGGAAAAATATTTAAAACAACATTTTTTCCAGCATAATCAGCCAATGTTTTGTCGCTTAAATCTCCTGCTGTTAAAGCAAAAATCGGCGCTTTTTCACCAATTATAGGTAAATCTCCGCCTGTATGAATAGGATTTCCTTTGAATGTAATTTCAGCCATAATTTTTTATTTTATTCTTAGATTTTTAATGATTAAAAGTAACAAAATTCTACGGAGAAAAAAGTATCTTCGCAATAATAAATTGTTACATTACAAATAACACACAAATATTATGCAACTTTCAAAGCGTTTACAGAATTTGAAACCATCTGCAACTATTGCAATGTCTGCGAAAGCAAGAGAATTAAAATCACAAGGAATCGATGTGATTAGTTTAAGTATTGGAGAACCAGATTTCAATACACCAGATTTTATCAAGGAGGCAGCTAAAAAAGCTATCGACGAAAATTATTCAGGATATCCTCCAATTGCAGGGTATGCAGATTTGAAGGAAACAATTTGTAAGAAGTTTAAACGTGATAACAATATTGAATATACAGCAAATCAAGTTGTTGTTTCTACTGGAGCAAAACAATCTATTTATAATGTTTTACAAGCAATTGTAGACGAAGGAACTGAAGTAATTATTCCAACACCTTATTGGGTTTCTTATTCAGATATCGTAGAATTATCAGGAGGAACGCCAGTTTTTGTGGAAGGAACTTTAGAAGCTGATTTCAAAATTACACCAGCACAGTTAGAAGCTGCAATTACAGATAAAACTCGTGCTATTATTTATTCATCTCCTTGTAATCCGTCAGGATCAGTTTACACAAGAGAAGAATTGAAAGGTTTGGCTGAGGTTTTAGCAAAATATCCAGATGTGATTATTATTTCGGACGAAATTTATGAGCACATTGTTTACGGAGAAAAAAATGTTTCGATTGCATCTTTCCCAGAAGTTTATAATCAAACAGTAACTGTAAATGGTTTAGCAAAAGCTTTCGCAATGACAGGTTGGAGAATTGGTTTCATTGGAGCGCCAGCTTGGTTAGCAAAAGCATGCGAAACGTTACAAGGACAAGTGACTTCGGGAGCAACGTCTATCGCTCAACGTGCTGCAATTACGGCTTTAGAAGCAGATCCAAGTTCTGTTCAATACATGGTTGATGCGTTTGCAGAACGTCGTGAATTGATGTTAGGTTGGGCAAGAGAAATTCCAACGTTCAAAGTAAACGAACCAAAAGGAGCTTTCTATTTATTTCCAGATGTTACGGCAACTTTCGGAAATACATACAATGGCGTTACAATTAACAATGCAGATGATTTAGCTTTATATTTATTAGAGCATGCACAAGTTGCAGTTGTTTCTGGTTCGGCTTTCGGGTCTAAAAATTGTATTCGTATCTCGTATGCGGCGTCTGTAGAAGAGTTGAAAGAAGCAATGACACGTATCAAAAATGCTTTAGCGTAAGTAGAAAAATAGATAAAATATCAAAATCCTCAAGTTTTACTTGAGGATTTTTTTGTGGATGATATTTTCTTAAAAAAAATGTGATTTTAATTTTAATGAAATTCAATTGATTAGCCTATTTAAGCGACTTTTTATTGAAAATATTTCAAAAAAGATTTGTTTTAATCGAAAATAACCTCTTATATTTGCACCACTAAAAACAAGGCGAGGTAGCTCAGATGGTTAGAGCGCAGGATTCATAACCCTGAGGTCGGCAGTTCGATTCTGCTCTTCGCTACAACTTCAAAAGACAAATTCATTATTGAATTTGTCTTTTTTATTATCAATAAATATTATTAGACTTCTGATGATAATCATCGATTAATCCTTTCAAATTCATTAAATTTGCATTCAATTTAGTAACGTTCTAAATAAAATTCAAAAAAATGATTCAAACAGATATAGTTATAATCGGAGCTGGACCAACTGGTCTTTTTGCCGTTTTCGAAGCAGGTTTATTAAAAATGAGATGTCATATTATTGATGCACTTCCTCAACCAGGAGGACAATTGACAGAATTGTATCCAAAAAAACCAATTTTTGATATTCCTGGTTATCCTTCTGTTGGTGCAGGTGAATTGATTGATAATTTGATGGAGCAAATCAAACAATTTGAGCCAGGTTTTACATTGAACGAACAAGCTGCAACAATCGATAAGCAAGAAGACGGAACTTTTATTGTAACAACAAATAAAGGAACGCAAGTGCAAGGAAAAGCGGTTGCGATTGCAGGTGGTCTTGGATCTTTTGAGCCTCGTAAGCCAATTATCGAAAACATCGAAGCGTATGAAGAAAACGGAGTGGAGTATTTTGTAAAAAATCCTGAACTGTTCCGTGATAAAAAAATCGTAATTGCTGGTGGTGGAGATTCTGCTTTGGATTGGTCGATTTTCTTGGCTGATGTGGCTGCGGAAGTTACGTTGGTACACAGAAGAAATGAGTTCCGTGGAGCGTTAGATTCTGTTGATAAAGTAATTGAATTGAAAAAAGCTGGAAAAATTAATTTGGTTACTCCAGCTGAAATTACTGGAATCAAAGGTGAAGGAAAAGTGGAAAGTTTGGTAATTGAAAAAGAAGGTGAAACTTTTGAACTTGAAACAGATTATTTTATTCCATTGTTTGGTCTTTCTCCAAAACTAGGTCCTATTGCAAATTGGGGATTGGAGATTGAGAAAAATGCAATCAAGGTAAATAATGCGTTAGATTATCAAACAAATATCGAAGGAATTTACGCGATTGGTGATGTAAATACTTATCCAGGAAAATTGAAGTTGATTTTATGTGGTTTCCATGAAGCAACGCTAATGTGTCAGTCTGTTTACAATAGAATGAATCCTGGGAAAAAATTTGTCTTGAAATACACAACAGTTTCTGGTGTTGATGGTTTCGACGGGACAAGAAAAGAAGCCGAAAAAGCGGTTGTCAAAGCTATTGACTAATTTTAACAAAATAAATAGAAATATTTTTTAAATCTTTTACGTTTTGCGTAAAAGGTTTTTTTTATTCACATTCACAAGGTTCTCTACTTCGTCTTTTGGCTTCATTGTCCCAAAAAGGATAAAATTTTAATCCAAAATAAAAGTTCGCAGAAGTTAATTTTTTCTGTTTAAAAACGATTGGAATTGCATTATCACTGCCCAAAATTAGAGGGCCAATTCTTACATACCCACCAAATGTTATATTTTCAAAATCATAGATAGAAAGGGAAGGTCCAATTCCAAATCCATTTTTTTGGATAGTATAAGAAGTTTGTAGCACATTGATACGTTTCAAACTATTTTCAAAAACTGGAATTCGTTGCATCAAATTGAAATTTAAGTAATGATTTTCAATAATTTTTTTACTCAGATTAAGATGTAAACTCGTTGGTAAACCGATCGAAAAATTATTTCCCGTTTTAGATTTTGTTTCATCACCATAAACTTCTTTGCTCAAAAGTCCTAAATATTGATCAACACTTTCAAATTCAACTCCATCTAATTTTGGATTATTACGAATTTGAACTCTTTGCGAGGGATTGTAGAAATGATGGTTATCGCCTCTGAATTTTACTAATCCAACATCTAATAAATTTGCCGAAAATTTGAAATCATATAATTCATCATTCGCTCTTCTGTTCACAAAAGAAATTCCTAAATCTATTCCAACTCCATTTCCTCTATTTCGTAAAACATATTTATCTCGATCAAAATCATAATTGGTAGAATATCCTGCTTTTATATCATAATTTGACGCATAAATATTTGCATCAGGATTGTCGATTGTACTTGTTATAGTTGGTTCAGCTTCTAATTTTATCGCGTTTTTACTTTTGATATACGCGCCATCTAAACCCAAAAGATATTTAATATTTGCCCCAATAATAACTTCAGAAGTATTAGTTGTATACAAATTTGTCGAAACATTTAAGCCTAATTCAGCCCAATTCATTGCATTTGTCTTTGTAGGTTCAAACTCATAATTTTTTGGTTCTATTTCATTCTGATTACTAAAACGAAAATAATTATCTAAATCTTTAATAGAACCTTGTGTACGAAGTCGGGTGAAAATTCCAAGACGATAAGTTTGATTATTAATTTTCTTTTTAAAAGAAACGGAAGGTCCCAGAAAATCATTTTCCAAATGATAAGAAATCGTATTTCTAGTTGCGAAATCTAAAATATTAGAATGCGTTTCTCCTCTTATTCCAGCTTTTATATTTGCTGATTTTGTTTCACCTTTTATTAAACCTAATACGTTTTGATCGGATACGTAAGCGTAATCATTTCTGAATAAAATATCCTCAGAAATAATATTAATATCCCATTTATTCGGGTTAAAATATGAAGTTGTCGGAGAAAAAACACTACCGTTAATCCCGCTATATTGATCATTACTAAAAGATAAAATATTTTGTCCAAACGTAAATCCTGAACAAAAAATAACGGTTAATAGAAGTTTTTTCAAATGATAAAATTTTTATTATAAATAAGAAAAATCAATTGAAATAAATTACGGTTTTACGTACAGCTCAAAAAAAAGAGTTTCAATTTGAAACCCTTCTTTATAAAATTAAATTTTAATCACCATCAATTAATCTTCCTAAACCTCCTAAAATAGAACCTTCACCTTGTGAAGAACCGCCTGCAGAAGGTGCATGTGCAATAATACGATCAGCCAATCGGCTAAAAGGTAAAGATTGTATATATACAACACCAGGACCTCTTAATGTAGCAAAGAAAACACCTTCTCCTCCGAAAAATGTATTTTTAATTCCGCCTATAAATTCGATATCGTAATGAACAGATTGTTCGAAACCAACAATGCAACCTGTATCAACTTTCAGAACTTCGCCAGCTTGTAAAACACGACGATGTAATGTTCCACCAGCATGAATGAAAGCCATTCCGTCGCCTTCTAATTTTTGCATAATGAAACCTTCTCCTCCAAAAAGTCCAGTTCCTAATTTTCGATTAAATTCAATTCCAACCGAAACTCCTTTTGCAGCACAAAGAAAAGCATCTTTCTGGCAAATAAATTTTCCGTTCACTTCTGGTAAATCTATCGGAACAATTTTTACTGGATATGGTGCAGCAAAAGACGCTTTCTTTTTTCCTTGTCCGTAATTTGTGTACGAAGTCATAAACAAACCTTCACCTGTTAACATTCGTTTTCCGGCATTTAATAATTTTCCGAAAATTCCACCACTTTGTTGAGAACCATCGCCAAAAATTGTTTCCATTTTTACACCATCATCCATCATCATAAAACTACCTGCTTCTGCTACAACAGTTTCTTGTGGATCTAATTCAATTTCGACAAATTGCATTTCTTCACCGTAAATTTTATAATCTATTTCGTGTGAATTCATTTTTTTAATTTTACTAATTAGTCGACAAAATTCGTAATTCGTAACAGTTCTTATTTAAAATTAGTATTAAATATGAACCAATGAGGTATATTCTTTTTTTGAAAGTAAACAATCCGTATTTTTGTTTAACTTGAAAAAGTATTATGGCAGATATTAAAATTACAATTATAGATAGAGAAGGTGTTTCGCACGAAGTTGACGCGCCTACTGATATGAATATGAATATCATGGAGCTTGTGCGCGCCTACGAATTAGCACCAGAAGGAACCATTGGTATTTGTGGTGGAATGGCGATGTGTGCTTCTTGTCAATGTTATGTCTTAACACCAGAAATTCAATTACCAGAAATGACGCCTGATGAAGATGCAATGTTAGCAGAGGCATTTAATGTGAAAGATAATTCACGTTTAGGTTGTCAGTTACATCTTTCGAATGAAATGGATGGATTAGTTGTTGAATTAGCACCAGAATATTAAATTTTAGTTTTACGTGGTACGTTATAAGTTCTACGTTACAATTTTGTTATTATCGTTTAGCGTAAAACGTTTGGCGTAATACTTAAAACTTATTAAATGAATCAATTAGATAAAAGACTTTTTTTGTTAGATGCTTATGCCTTAATTTTTAGAGGGTATTATGCATTTATCAAAAATCCACGAATCAACTCAAAAGGTTTCAATACATCGGCAATTATGGGATTTACGAATTCCTTGTTCGATGTCATTCGACGTGAACAACCAACGCATTTGGCGGTTGTTTTTGATGTTGGTCAAGCAACAGTTCGTACGGTAGATTATCCTGAATATAAAGCAAATCGTGATGAAACGCCAGAAGCCATTCGTCAAGGCGTTCCGTATATTCAAGATATTTTACGAGCGTTAAAAATTCCAGTACTTTTCGCCGAAGGTTACGAAGCAGATGATGTGATCGGAACATTAGCACAGAAAGCAGAGAAAGCTGGTTATACAACTTATATGGTGACACCCGATAAGGATTTTGCGCAATTGGTAACGGAAAAAATTAAAATGTATCGTCCTGCTGCAAATGGAAAAGGTGTTGAGATTTGGGGAATTGAAGAAGTAAAAGAAAAATTTGAAATCGACGATCCAATTCAAGTTATCGATTACCTTGGAATGATGGGTGATGCTGTGGATAATATTCCAGGTTTACCAGGTGTTGGAGCAAAAACGGCAAGTAAATATTTGAAAGAATTTGGATCATTGGAAAACCTTTTAGCGAATACAGATAAGCTGAAAGGGAAAGCTAAAGAAAAGATTGAAGAGAATAAAGAGCTTGGAATTCTTTCGAAGAAATTAGCAACGATTATTACAGATGTTCCTGTAGAATTTGATGAAGAAGATTTAACGGTTTGCCCGCCAGATATAGAAAAAGTTACTGAACTTTTCACGGAGTTAGAATTCCGTCGTATGTTAGAAACGGTTTACAGAATTTATGGTTTGGATGTTTCGGGAATTATCAAAGAAGCGCAAGAAGAAATTTCTGCGGCAAGTCAGATTTCTTCGAATCAAGTGCAAATGGCTCAACAATCATTGTTCGATTTTACGTCTGATGAAGAAATCGTTCCACAAAATTCAGCTTTTACAGATATTTCAACAACCAATCATTTGTATCAATTAATCGATACGAAAAAAGGAAGAGAATTATTGTTGAGAAATATTCTGAAACAAAAAGAAGTGACTTTCGATACAGAAACAACTTCTTTGGATGCGTTAGAAGCAGAATTGGTCGGGATTTCGTTTTCTTGGGAAAAAGGAAAAGGTTATTATGTGCCTTTTTCAACAGATTTTGAAGAAACAAAAGCAATTATCAACGAATTTAAACCATTTTTTGAAGATGAATCAATTTCGAAAATTGGTCAAAATCTAAAATATGATATTAAAGTTTTAAACAAATATGACATTGTTGTTTTAGGTCAAAATTTTGATACGATGATTGCGCATTATTTGATTAATCCAGATATGCATCACAATATGGAAGTGTTGTCAGAAACATATTTGAGTTATCAACCAGTTTCACTCGAAAGTTTGATTGGAAAAAAAGGAAAGAATCAAAAGAATTTCCGTGATGTTCCGTTGATGGAGCAAACCGAATATGGAGTAGAAGATTCTGATATTACAAATCAGTTGAAAAATCTTTTCGAACCAGAATTAATCAAATCAAATACACACAAATTATTCACTGATCTTGAAATGCCATTGATGCAAGTTTTGGCTGATATGGAATTGGAAGGTGTTAATTTGGATGTTCCGTTCTTGAAAGAACTTTCGGTAAAACACGAAGCGAAATTAAGAGAATTAGAAGCAAAAATTCAGGAAGATGCTGGAGAAGAATTCAATCTTAATTCGCCAAAACAATTGGGAGAAATCTTGTTTGATAAATTACAATTAGATCCAAAAGCGAAGAAAACTAAAACTGGTCAGTATGCAACAGGAGAAGAAATTTTATCAAAACTGAAAGATAAGCATCCAATTATCAATGATATTTTAGAGTACCGTCAATTACAAAAATTAAAATCGACTTATATTGATGCGTTGCCAGAATTGGTGAATCCAAAAACTGGTCGCGTGCATACAACATACGCGCAAACGGTTGCTGCAACGGGACGTTTGTCTTCTGTAAATCCGAATTTACAAAACATTCCGATTCGTTCAGAAGAAGGTCAGCAAATTCGTAAAGCCTTTGTTGCGCGAGATGAAAATCATGTGATTATTTCTGCCGATTATTCGCAAATTGAATTGCGTTTGATTGCACAAATGTCACAAGATCCTGCAATGGTAGAAGCTTTCAAACATGGAGAAGATATTCACGCTTCTACTGCCGCAAAAGTTTTCAATGTAGATTTAGATGAGGTGACGCGTGAACAACGTAGTCAAGCGAAAACGGTAAACTTCGGAATTATTTATGGTGTTTCGGCTTTTGGTTTAGCAGATCAAGCAAATATTTCTCGTAAAGAAGCCAAAGCATTGATTGATGCGTATTATGAAACTTATCCAACGTTGAAAGCGTATATCGAAAAACAAGTTGAGGTAGCTCGTGACCAAGGTTTTGTAGAAACGTTAATGGGTCGTCGCCGTTATTTGAAAGATATCAATTCGAGAAATGCTGTGGTGCGTTCGCATGCTGAGCGAAATGCTGTAAATGCGCCAATACAGGGTACTGCGGCGGATATCGTGAAAATGGCAATGATTCAAATTCAGAAAGAATTGAAGAAAAATTATAAAACCAAAATGATTTTACAAGTGCATGATGAGTTAATTTTTGATGCACCCAAAGATGAGTTTGAAAAAGTTTCTGAATTAATCAAATCGACTATGGAAGCTGCAATGCAAATGGATGTTCCGTTGATTGCAGAAGTCGGAGTAGGAGCGAATTGGTTAGAAGCTCATTAGAAAAATATTATTTACAATAATTACAAAGCGTTACTTTTTAGTAGCGTTTTTTTTTGTTAAAATATCTACAAAATATTCTGATTAACAAATTCTTAACGAGATTAAAATATATCTTTAATTCATTATTGATTTTAAATTATATGAAAAAACTATTTTACTTATTTACATTGTTTACGATTTGTTTAAATGCTCAAATTATAAATCTAAAAATATTAGACCTTTCGGATAATTTACCACTTTATGATGCAGATGTATATTTCAAAAATTCGACTAAGAATTTTGTATCAGACATGAAAGGAAAAGTTGTGGTTGATTTAAACAATGTTTCGCAAACAGATGAGTTAATCGTTTCGAAAAAAGATTATCAAGATGCAATAATCAACGTATCGGAATTAAAATCTGAAATGATAATCAAACTCGAAAGAGTATCCGAAATCGAGTTAAAAGAAGCTTTTGTAACAAACTTGAAAGCCGAAGATGTTCTACAGAAAGTTTATGATAATTATGATAAAAACTTTAATATTGAACAATATTATTTCTTAGTTAATTTTCAACAAGATTTGTTATTTAATAATAATGAACGGGATTTTATTGATGCAGATTTACAGTTTAAATTTAAACGAGGAGATTTGAAAATTAAATCAAAAGGAATTGTAAACAACGAAATAAAAAGTGGACGAGAACCAAATTCAAATATTCGTTTGATTTATTATTTGGAGAGTATTTATTTGAAAGAAAAATATATTAAGCAATTTGTATACTTATTAAAGGAAAAGAAATATGAAGAATCTAATTTATCATTAACAAAATATGGAGATAGTTTTGTTTATGAAGTTACAATAAAAACAAAATCAAGAGATGTATTTCTGACAATTGATAAAGATACATTTGCTGTTGTTGAGTTTTATTGGGAAACGACTATTCCGGAAACTAAATATTCAGAAAATGAATTTTTAAGAGAAGCAAAAGTTGTTTATAAATATCGTCCTCATAACGGGAATTGGGTGTTGAAAGAAACGTCTGCAATTTGGAACACTACTTATGAAAAAGATGATGAAAAAACAGATTTAGATATGAATTTTAGTATAATCGTAAATGATTATAACACGCAATCTTTTTCAGAGTTCAACAAATCGGTGAACGAAAAGATGGATATTAGAAAAAGTTTTAAATAAAATAAAAACCCAATAAATAAAAATATAATTGTCGCAATTACCTCGTTTTTAGGAATTAATCTGTCAGCACAAACGCAAAAAGAAAGCATACGAGCAACTTACAAAGCCGAATTTATTTTTGATTATGAACAATCGAAGGATATGTTTTCAAAGAATTTGCAACCAGCTTTCAAAATGGCTATAGATAGAGGAGTTTTTGTCGATTTTATATTAGAAAGTAATAAAAATTTATCTGTTTTTCGAGCAGATACAAAAGTGAATAACGCACAACATGAAGCGGATATGGTTGTACAAGAGATTTTGAAATCGGAACAAAATCCTTTGTATAAAGATTTTTCTAAAAATGAATATTATAAACAGTTTGATATTAATGTAAAAACGTATTTGGTTAAAGAAAATATACCTAATTTTAATTGGAAATTAACGAAAGAAAAAGCTGTGATTAATGGTTATAATGTCGTAAAAGCGATTGATCAAGATCGAGATGGAAATGAATTTACGGCTTGGTATTCGCCTGAAATAAGATATAAAGATGGACCTTATTATTTTTCGAATTTACCGGGGTTGATTTTACAAGCAGAAATTATTTCGCCTTATTTTACAGTGATTTTTAAGATTAATCAACTTGAAATTTTGAAAGAAAATCTTAAAATTAATTTACCTACAAGAGGAAAAGTAATGACGTTAAGAGAAATGCAAAACGATATGAATGCATCGTAAACATCGAATGAAGGAGTTGAAAAATAGTCAAAATAAAAGCNNGCTTTTATTTTGACTATTTTTAAATGAATTATACCGCTGGTTTGCGAACAACTGGTAAAATTTCACCTTTTTCTAAACAATATTTTAGTACATCTTCCGAAGGAATTTGTTTGGTGTAATCTGCTTTTTCTACAATAAATCCTACATCTTCCAAACGTTTGTAATAATCTAAACCATAAACACGAACGTGATCATATTGTCCAAATTTTTCTTTACGTTCTTCTTTTGTTGTAACCGTTGGATCTTCGTACGTTACATCACGTTGATACGAAATTGGAACTTGCAGAATTCCCCAACCTCCTGGTTTCATGACACGAAATAATTCGCTCATCGCTTTGTGATCGTCAGGAATATGTTCCAAAACGTGATTACAAAAAATGATATCAAATGTATCATCACCAAAAGGTAAATCGCAGATATCTGCTTTTACATCTGCCAAAGGCGATTCTATATCACTTGTGATGTATTCTAAATTCTTCATCGCACGAAAACGCTTGATAAAAGATTGCTCTGGAGCAATGTGCAAAACTTTAGCTTTTTCAGTAAAGAAAGACGTTTCATTTTTTAGGTACAACCACATCAAGCGATGTCTTTCTAATGAAAAAGTTCCGGGTGAAAGTACATTATCACGCTGTTTTTCGTAACCATAAGGCAACAAACTATAATAACCTTGTCCATCAATTGGGTCTACGAAGCGATTTCCTTTCATAAACCAAACTAAAACAGGACGAATAATATAACTACCTTGTATTAATAAAGGACGAGGTAGAATATTCATGATTTTTTTTAAAAGCTTTTTCACAAAAGTTTTCTTAAGGTTTGAATAAAAATGGTTTTTCTTCGTCAGATACGATTCCTAAAGCATCGTAAATAAACTGATAAGTTGACAATAATTTTGGTTCGCCATCCACTACACAAACATCGTGTTCGAAGTGAGCCGAATATTTATCATCGCGCGTTGTAACCGTCCAACCATCTGGATGAAAGAAGACTTTTTCAGTTCCCATATTTACCATTGGTTCGATGGCTAACACCATTCCTTCTTCAATTTTTTTACCAGATCCACGACGTCCATAATTCGGAACTTGTGGTTCTTCGTGCATTTTACGACCTAATCCGTGTCCAACTAATTCACGAACGATTCCGTAACCTTCTTTTTCACAATATTGTTGAATTGCAAAACCGATATCACCTACGCGATTACCTTTTTTCATTTGTTCTATTCCTTTGAACATAGATTCTTTTGTAATGCGTAATAATTTTTCAGTTTCAGCATCTACTTCACCAACTGCAAATGTATAAGCGTGATCTCCGTAAAAATCATTCATATAAACACCACAATCTACCGAAACAATATCTCCTTCGTTAAGTGGTTCATCGTTTGGAATTCCATGAACAACTTGTTGATTTGGAGAAATACAAAGGTTTTTAGGGAAATCGTACATTCCTAAAAATGCAGGATATCCACCATTGTCGCGAATAAATTCGCCTCCTAATTTATCTAAATGATTGGTTGTAACACCAGGCACTACTTCTTTGGCTAACATACCCAAGGTTTTTGAAACCAATTGAGCGCTTAGGTACATTAGTTCTAATTCTTCTTTACTTTTTAAATGTATCATAATCCGAAAAATCCTCTTTTCTTTTTCTTCTCAGGAGCTTTTTGCCCGTTTGCGTGAACACTTAATTCAATCTTTTTTGTAATGATTTGATAAACGTCACTCCAACCTGGGAAACCTCCTAAATTTCTATCGTCGATAAAGATATCGGCATTTATTTTTCGACTTTGCGTATTTTTATCAAAATCCTCTCCGTCAAAACTATTGTTGATGGCATAAAACTCTATACCATTTTGTTTGCAAAACTCAACAGCTTCGTCTAAATATTTACCACTACGATAAGTCCATAAAGTAAGGCGATATCCGTCGTTTTGTAATTGTTTCAATGTTTCGAAAGCGAAGATTTTAGCTTTTCCAATTTCTGGATATTTATCATCTACCACAGTTCCATCAAAGTCAACAGCAATAATTTTATTAATCATGTTTGTAAGTATTTAAAGTTATTTAGGTTATTTTTTTTGAACAATAATGTTTCCAGTCATTTCAGTTGGAATTTCAATTCCCATCAAAGTTAAGATAGTTGGTGCAATATCTCCAAGTTTACCATGCTCAACATTCCATTCGATATTTTTCTGAGCCAAAATAAATGGAACAGGATTCGTTGTATGTTGCGTATTCGGTGATCCATCTTCGTTCATCATAAAATCTGAATTTCCGTGATCAGCCAAAATCACCACATTGTAACCATGTTCTAAAGCTGCATTTACAATTTTCTCCGCACAAGAATCTACTACTTCAGCAGCTTTTATTGCCGCAGACATAACACCTGTATGTCCAACCATATCTGTATTAGCGAAGTTAAGACAAATGAAATCCGCTGATTCTTTTTCGATTTCTGGTACAATTGCATTTGTAATATCATATGCAGCCATTTCTGGTTTCAAATCGTAAGTAGCAACATCTCTTGGCGAAGCACATAAAACACGAGATTCACCAACGAAAGGTTCTTCGCGACCACCATTGAAGAAAAATGTTACGTGTGGATATTTTTCAGTTTCAGCAATACGAATTTGCTTACGACCAGCATTAGAAATAACTTCTCCTAACGTATTTACAATATTTTTCTCATCAAAAATTACCGCAACTCCAGTATATGTAGCATCATATTCTGTAAGAGTGATATATTTTAGATTTAATTTATGCATTCCAAATTCTGGAAAATCATGTTGCGTTAAAACTTCTGTGATTTCACGTCCACGATCAGTTCTAAAATTGAAACAAATCACTACATCATCATTCTCGATTTTAGCTTTTGGTTGACCATTTCCATCCGTTACAATAATCGGTTTGATGAATTCATCTGTTACGCCTTCATTATAAGATGCACGAATTGCTTCTAATGGATTTGTTGTTGTTTTACCAACTGTATTTACCATTGCATCGAATGCTAATTTCACACGTTCCCAACGTTTATCACGATCCATTGCATAATAACGACCAGTAATCGAAGCGATTTCTCCTGTTGATTTTGTCATGTGATTCATCAATTCTGTGATAAATCCTTCGCCAGATTTTGGATCGGTGTCACGACCATCTGTGAAAGCATGTACAAAAACATTTTGTTGTAAACCTGATTGATTTGCTGCATCTAACAAACCTTTCAAATGATTGATATGTGAGTGTACACCACCATCAGAAACTAAACCAATGAAATGTACTTTTTTGTTATACTCTAAAGCATATTGAAAAGCATCTTTTAAGATAGGTTCGTTTTGTAACGTTCCGTTTTCAACCGCCATATTGATTCGAACTAAGTTTTGGAAAACTACGCGTCCAGCACCCAAATTCATATGTCCAACTTCCGAATTCCCCATTTGTCCTTCTGGTAAACCAACGGCTAAACCAAACGTATCCAACGTAGAATGTGGAAATTTCTCGAAACAGCTATCTACAAAAGGTGTATTTGCTTGCGCGATTGCAGAAACAGCAGGGTTTGGTCCAATTCCCCATCCGTCCAAAATCATTAATATTGCTTTATTGTTCATTTTTCTTGTAATAATTAAGCCCAAAGATAAGCATTCCTTGGGCTGAAAGTTTATTTTTTGTATGGTTTAATTTGCGACTTCACTGATGAATTTGATACGCATTAAACGTAATTCTTCTTCATCATAATCGTCACCAAATTCATCTAATAATGATGACATTGAGTCAGAATCTGCGTCCATCAAGAATTCATAAATTTCCTCTTGTTGATCTTCGTCCAAAACTTCGTCAATATAATAATTGATATTTAATTTTGTTCCTTGATAAACGATACTTTCCATTTCTGAAAGTAAATCGCTCATCGTCATATTTTTTGCTTCCGCAACATCTTCAAGATTTAACTTTCTGTCTGTCGATTGAATGATATAAACTTTGTGACTCGATTTGTCAGCAACTTGTTTAATCACCATATCTTCAGGTCGAATAACGTCGTTGTCTTTAACATATTGCGCAATAAAATCTACAAATTCTTTTCCGAATTTCTGAGCTTTCCCTTCTCCAACACCAAACACATTTGTTAACTCCTTAACTGTTGTTGGATATTGCATTGTCATATCATCTAAACTCGAATCTTGGAAAACTGCAAAAGGTGGAATTTGATGTTTTTTAGAGATTTTTTTACGTAAATCTTTCAATTGTTTCAATAAAACATCATCAAAAGCAATAGGTGCAGAAGATGTTTCTTCTTTTTCAAAGCTACCTTCTGATAATAATTTTTTGAAATCAATATCTTCGGCAATTTCAAAAGAAGTTGGCTTACTAATGAAATCTTTTCCAGATTTGGTAATTTTTAAAATACCATATGATTCGATTTCTTTCTCTAATAAATTACGTACAATTAATTGGCGTAAAATAGATTTCCAATAATAATCTTCTTTTGCTTTTCCAATTCCGAAGAAATCTTCAGAGCTCAAATTATATGATTTTGTAATAGAAGTTTCTTTACCAACTATAACATTTACAACATCATTTAATTTTAATTTTTGATTTGTTTTCTGAACAACATCTAATGCAATTACTGCATCATCTTTTGCTTCAATCATTTTTTTAGGATTGCGCATATTGTCGTCCATATTTGCCCCTTCGCCGTTTTTGTCGTCGAATTCTTCTCCAAAATAATGTAACAAAAATTTACGACGCGACATCGAAGTTTCGGCATATGCTACAACCTCAGAAAGTAATTGCATTCCAACTTCGCGTTCTGCAACAGGTTTACTTGCTAAGAATTTTTCTAACTTTTCGATATCTTTATAATCATAGAAAGCAATACAAACACCTTCACCACCATCGCGACCTGCACGACCAGTTTCTTGGTAATAACTTTCTAACGATTTTGGCATATCGTAATGCATCACAAAACGTACATCTGGCTTGTCAATTCCCATTCCGAAAGCAATTGTAGCGACAACGACACTTGCATCTTCCATCAAAAACATATCTTGATGTTTGCTACGTGTTTTGGCGTCTAAACCTGCATGGTAAGGAATGGCATTGATTCCGTTTACTTGTAAAAGTTGCGTAATTTCTTCAACTTTTTTACGACTCAAGCAATAAATGACACCAGATTTACCATCGTTTTGTTTGATAAATTTGATGATTTGTTTGTCTTGATCAACCTTTGGGCGGATTTCGTAAAATAAATTCGTACGATTAAAAGAATCTTTAAAAACTTTAGCGCTTTGCATTCCCAAAGTTTTCTGAATATCTTCTTGTACTTTTGGTGTTGCTGTTGCAGTTAAAGCAATAATTGGCGCATCACCAATTTTGTTGATAATCGCTTTTAGATTACGATATTCTGGTCGAAAATCGTGTCCCCATTCAGAAATACAGTGCGCTTCATCAATAGCAAAAAAAGAAATTTTTACCGATTTAAAGAAATCGATGTATTCTTCTTTTGTCAAAGATTCGGGTGCAACGTACAACATTTTAGTTACTCCATCTTTAATATCTGTCATAACTGTTTTCGTTTCTGACTTGTTTAAAGATGAGTTTAATACGTGGGCAATTCCATCATTTTCAGAAATTCCACGTATAGCGTCTACTTGATTCTTCATCAGCGCGATTAAAGGGGACACAATAATCGCGACTCCATCTGACATTAATGCCGGTAATTGATAACATAAAGACTTACCTCCTCCAGTTGGCATCAAAACAAATACATCTTCTTTATTTAGTAAGCTTGTAATGATTTCGTGCTGCTGTCCTTTAAATTGGTCGAAACCAAAATATTTTTTTAGGTAAGATGTTAAGTTTTTCGAAGTGGCTTCCATCTACACAAAAGACTAAAATTAATATTATAAATTAAATAGTTCCTATATTTGATAACTCTTAAATATACACATAAATTTTATATGATTTATATATAATTGAGTGTAAATAAAAAAGGAGAGTAAAAGTACGAAAAATTTTAAAAATAGACAATAGAAATTTTATTGTGGAAAATTCAGAATTAATACAAATAGCGCAAGGGGTATTTCGAGAAGAAATTCAAGCGCTGGAAGCAATAGCTTCTCGTATTAGCGAGTCTTTTGTTGATGCGGTAAATGCGATATATAACACGAAAGGAAAGTTGGTAGTTGTTGGAGTAGGAAAGAGTGCACACATTGCAAATAAAATTGTAGCAACCTTAAATTCTACCGGAACTCCAAGTCAATTTTTACATGCGACGGAAGCTATTCATGGCGATTTGGGTCTTGTACGACCAGAAGATGTGGTGATTTGTATTTCGAAAAGTGGAAATACGCCAGAGATTACATATTTGGCTCCGATTCTTAAACAATATGCATCAGTTTTGATTGGTTTAACATCAAATTTGAAATCAGAATTAGCAAAAAATTCAGACATTGTTTTGGATGTTAATATTGATAAAGAAGCTTGTCCCGTAAATTTGGCACCAACAACTTCTACAACGGCTCAATTGGTAATGGGTGATGCATTGGCGGTAGCTTTGATGAAATTGAGAGCGTTTACACAAAACGATTTTGCAAAATATCATCCAGGTGGAGCTTTAGGAAAACGATTATTGTGGACAGTAGAAAATATTGTTGATCCAGAAAGAAAACCTTCTGTGCATCCAGATTCTTCGATTACAGAAGTCATTAATTCATTAACATCAGGTCGTCATGGAATTACAGTTGTGATTGATAATGATAAAATTGTTGGTGTGATAACAGATGGAGATTTGCGCCGAATGTTATTAAATAATGAAACTTTTGCACATTTAACTGCGAAAGATATTGCTTCAATGAATCCGAAAACAATCAAAAAAGCTGAAAAAGCAAGAGAAGCTTTAGCGATTCTTCGTCACAACAGTATTGGACAATTGGTGGTGGTTGATGAAGAAAATCATTATTATGGAATTTTGGATATTCACTCAATTTTAAACGAAGGAATCGAATAAGCGTATGGCAGATAATACAAAATCGAGTATGTCATTTTTGGCTCATATTGGTGAGTTGAGAGGACATTTGGTTCGTTCTATTTTATCAATTGTGATTACATCTATTGCAGTCGCTATTTATTGGGACGAATTGGTGGAACATGTGATTATGGCTCCATTAAAATCAACTTTTCCAACGTTTGATATTTTTAATCAATTTGGTGAATTAACAGGTTTCGGAAAAATTTATACCGAATCATTTGATATTTCGAAAGAATTGACCAATCTTAATCCATCAGGACAGATCACTTCACAATTTTTTGCAGTAATTGTGTGTGGTGTAATTATCGCAATTCCTTATATTATTTTTGAAATTTGGCGATTTGTAAAACCAGCATTAAAAGAAGCTGAACGAAAATATGCAGGATTTACCATTTTCGCTGTTTCGTTTTTCTTTGTAACAGGAGTCTTATTTAGTTACTATATGTTGCTACCATTGTGTACACAATTTTTATTCACTTACGATCCTTTTGGTGTAGGAAATACATGGACGTTGCCAAGTTATATCGATTTATTTGTTCAATTATTATTATCGATGGGAGTTATGTTTTTGATGCCTGTTTTCGTTTACTTCTTAACGAGTATTGGAATCTTAACACCAAAATTTTTGAAAGAATACCGTAAACACGCATTTATTGTTGTATTAGTGATTGCAGCTGCAATTACACCAAACGATGTGTACAGTATGATTTTAGTTACAATTCCTCTTTGGTTATTGTACGAACTAAGTGTATTGGTTTCAAATTCAGTTTATAAAAAACAATTGAAAGCGAAAAGTAACGACTTAGTAAAGAATTAACAATGTTATGCTTGCATAATAAAATAAATTAGTTATTTTTACATAAAAGAAAAAGTAAACACAAAATTATGAAGATATTAGTTTGTATTAGTAGTGTACCAGATACTACAGCAAAAATCAACTTCACAGCTGACGGAAAATCATTTGATAAAAATGGTGTTCAGTTCGTTATTAACCCGCACGACGAATTTAGTTTAAATAAAGCAGTAGAGTTACAAGAAAAACAAGGAGCTACTGTTACAATTTTAACTGTTGGAGATGCAACTGTAGATCCAGTTATGCGTAAAGCTTTAGCGATTGGTGCGAATGATGGAATTCGTATTGATGCTGATGCTCGCGATGATTTCTTTGTTGCTACACAAATCGCAAAAGCTGCTAAAGATGGTGGTTTTGATTTAGTATTGACAGGAAAAGAATCAATTGATTATAATGGAGGTTCTGTACCAGGATTAGTTGCTGCAATGTTAGATTATGGTTTTGTAAACGGATGTATCGGTCTTGATGTAGAAGGTTCTTCTGCAAAAGCTGTTCGTGAAATTGACGGAGGAAAAGAAACTGTAGAAGTTACTTTACCAGCTGTTATCGCAGGACAAAAAGGATTGGTTGACGAGGCTGCATTAAGAATTCCTAATATGCGTGGAATTATGCAAGCGCGTACAAAACAAATCGCAGTTGTTGCACCAGAAGCGACAGAAACTAAAGTTGAAGTTGTTGGTTATGTAAAACCTGCTGAAAGAGGTAATGTAACATTAATCGACAAAGACAATGTAGCAGAATTGGTAAGATTATTACACGAAGAAGCTAAAGTAATCTAATTATTCACCTAAAAAGAAATTAAAAAATGGCAATTTTTGTATACGCAGAGTCACACGACGGAAAATATAAAAAAGCAGGATTAGAAGCAGTTTCTTACGCAAAAGCTACAGCTGATGTTGCTGGAGATACTGTTACAGCAATCGTTTTTGGAAATGCTACTGCTGACGAATTATATAAATATGGAGCATCTAAAGTAGTTAAAGTTGATAATGCAGCTTTAGCAAAATTTGATGCAAATTCTTACGCAAAAGCTTTGGCTGAAGTTGCTCAAGGAGATGTTGTGGTTTTACCATCAACAAACGAAGGAGCGACTATAGCACCAGTTTTAGCATACAAAACAGGAGCATCTTTAGTAACAAATGTAGAAAAATCTCCAACAGCAGTTTCTCCATTCACAGTTGCACGTAAAGCATTCTCTGGAAAAGGAGTAGAAACTGTTGCAGTTTCAGGAAAAGTTGTAGTTACAGTTCTACAAAACGCATTCGGAGCAAAAGAAAATGCAGTTTCAGGTTCAGAAGAATCAGCTTCAGTATCAGTTTCTGATGCAGATGCAAAAGTAAAAGTTGTTTCAACAGAAATGGCTTCTTCTGATAAAATCGATTTGAAAGAAGCGGATATTGTTGTTTCTGCAGGTCGTGGAATGAAAGGTCCTGAAAACTGGGGAATGATCGAAGATTTAGCAAAAGTTTTAGGAGCTGCTACAGCATCATCTAAACCAGTTGCTGATATTGGTTGGAGACCGCATGCTGAGCACGTAGGACAAACAGGAAAAGCAATTGCGCCAAATTTATATATCGCAGTTGGTATTTCAGGAGCTATTCAGCACTTAGCTGGAGTTAATGGATCTAAAACAATTGTTGTCATCAACAATGATCAAGAAGCGCCTTTCTTTAAAGCGGCTGATTACGGAATCGTAGGAGATGCTTTTGAGATTGTTCCTAAATTAACTGAAGAGTTAAAAAAATATAAAGGTCAAGCTTAATCATTTTAAGATTATAAATTCAATCCGAATCATTTAGGTGGTTCGGATTTTTTTTATTCATTAAAAAAAGATTAAATATTCATCAGTTTTTCATAGATTTACGCCCAAATGGACAATTTAATTAGATTAAATATTAAAGGAATATCTTACAGTCAAACTCAGACTGGCGCATATGCGTTGATTCTAGAGGAAAATGTAGGAGGAAGAAAGTTGCCAATTATTATTGGGAGCTTTGAGGCACAATCAATCGCATTAGCTTTAGAGAAAGATATTAATCCACCTCGTCCATTAACACACGATTTGTTTATTTCATTAGGAAAAGAATTTCAATTGAATGTTGATTCTATTTATATTTATAAATTAGAAGATGGTGTTTTTTATTCGAATATTGTTTTTGTGAATGATGATGGACAACGTGCCGAGATTGATTCGAGAACTTCTGATGCAATTGCATTGGCTGTTCGTTTCAATGCACCTATCTATGCCTATGATAATGTTGTAGAAAAAGCTGGAATTCATTTGGACGTTATTGAAGAAGAAGAAAATATACGTCGCGCAGCAAATAACTTCGAAGATGATTTGGATATCTTGGCTGGTTTGGAAAATGATTTGTCTGATATCAACGAATATGAAGGTTGGACAAAATCTGAACTTGAAACTGAGATGGAAAAAGCTGTGAAGAATGAAGATTATGAATTGGCAGCTCGCCTTCGTGATCAAATCGATAACATGGGAAACTAATAACTATTTCAAATAATTATGTCTGTAAAGCTTAGACTTACAATCATGAGTTTCCTTGAGTTTGCGGTATGGGGAGCATACCTAACCTCTATGGGAAATTACTTAGGATCAGTTGGCTTAGGTCCAAAAATTGGTCTTTTTTACGCGATGCAAGGTATTGTGTCGATTTTTATGCCCGCAATAATGGGTATTGTAGCGGATAGATGGATTCCTGTACAACGTTTGTTGGGATTGAATCATTTATTAGCTGCGATTTTTATGTTTGCAGCAGGTTATTACGGAATGACAGCTGGAAACGATGTAGATTTTACAACAATCTTCGCACTTTATTCGGTTAGTGTGGCGTTCTTTATGCCAACAATCGCCCTTTCTAACTCAACAGCCTACACAATTTTAAAACAAAATAATTTAGACACAATCAAATCCTTTCCTCCAATCAGAACGTTTGGAACAGTTGGTTTTATTGTAGCGATGTTATTTGTTAATTTCTCTGGATTTAAAGATGGTGTTTTTGGATTTAACTTTTCAAGTGATCCAACATTCGTAAGTTTTCAATCCAATTATTATCAGTTCTTTGTATCTGGATTTTTAGGAGTTATATTGTTTTTATACAGTTTCTTATTACCTAATTGCCCAGTTAACAAAAGTTCTGAAAAACAATCTATTTCTGATGCATTTGGTTTAAAAGCTTTTGCATTATTTAAAGATAGAAAAATGGCAATTTTCTTTATCTTTTCAATGCTTTTAGGCGTTTCTTTGCAAATTACAAATGGATATGCAAATCCATTTATCACAACGTTTAAGGATATTCCAGATTATGCCAATACGTGGGGAGCAAGTAATGCAAATGCTTTAATTTCGTTGTCTCAAGTTTCTGAAACATTGTGTATTTTATTAATTCCTTTCGTGCTAAAACGATTCGGAATCAAAATCGTGATGTTGATGGCAATGGTAGGTTGGGTCTTACGTTTCGGATTATTTGGATTAGGAGATCCAGGATCTGGCGTTTGGATGTTTATCTTATCAATGATTGTTTACGGAATCGCTTTCGATTTTTTCAATGTATCAGGTTCGTTGTATGTAGACAAAGAAACAAACGAAGAAATTCGTTCTTCTGCACAAGGAGTTTTTATGATGATGACCAATGGTTTTGGAGCAACAATCGGAATGTTAATTGCACAATACATCGTGAATCATTTAGTGTATAGTCAAACTGATTTGACATTGCAGCTAGAAGGATGGAGACATTCTTGGTTTATTTTCGCAGGCTACGCATTAGTTGTTACGGTATTGTTCGCAATTGTGTTCAAATACAAACACAATCCAGACGAAGTACAAGATGTAAAACATTAAGGTGTAAAAAATATAAAAGCAAGAATCAAAATTCTTGCTTTTTTTATGCACGAAAGTTTCTAATCTATTCTTTTATACGTCACAAACGAGTAAGCATATGGATGTTTTTCATCTTTTTTGAAATCTTCTCGTTCTACTTCTTCCCATTCGTCCAAGTCTATTTCTGGGAAATAAGTGTCTCCATCAAATTCGTGATGAACTTCTGTGATGTACAAAATATCAGTAAATTCCATCGCTTGTTTGTAAATATTTCCACCACCGATAATGTAAATATCATCGTCAATTTTTTTCGCAACTTCTATTGCTTTTGGTAAAGAAGACGCAATTTCGATACCTTCTGTATTCCAATTCTGATCTCTTGTCACAACAATATTGGTACGATTTGGTAAAGGTCTACCCAATGATTCGAACGTTTTTCGTCCCATAATAATAGGATGCCCAGAAGTTATACTTTTGAAATGTTTCAGATCATTTGGTAAATGCCAAATCAAATCATTTTTTGCACCAATTACGTTGTTGCTTGCTTTTGCTACTACAATGTTTATCATAAGTTATAAGGTAAAAAAAGCTATCCTCTTGCAAGGATAGCTTAACAAATATAATAATTTTAGTGAATTATTTCATTTTATTTATAGCATCTTGTAATTGCTCCACTTGTTTTGCAATAGTTGCTGATTTAATTGTTTTTGCAGCATTCGTTTTTACTTGCAATGCTTTTTCAGCCATCATTTTCACAGCTTGTCCTGCTTGTGGATTTTGTTCTTTCAAATATGGATAATAACGCGAATATGTTTTAGCAATTTCAGCCGTTGCATCTGGTGTGTCATTGTTCATAATCCAATTGAAAGCTTGTTCAGCAATTTTTCCTTTTTCTGGATCTTGGAATTTTACGAATTCATACATCGCAGCAGATTCCGAAATTAAAGCAGCTTTATCCAATTGATTATTTTTGATCCAAGTCGGAACTAATGCCATTGCTAAATCTGGTGAACCTTTAATCACTTCATTATCAAGATTAGTTGTTAAATCATTAATTTTTGAAGGATTATTTTTTAAGATTCCAGTTAACGAGGCTCCTTGAACACTAAATGAAGGGCTTTTTGAAGCTTTCTCGAAAATTGCTACATCATAAATATTGGCATCATTCAAAGCACTTAAAGCAGCCGCTTGAACCAATGTTTTAGGATCATTAGAAGCCAATTGTTTTAATTTTGATGAAGCTTTATCAACAATCGTTTTTGATTTTGTGTCCAATTTATGAATCGCATAAATTCTTAATCCATCAAATGAATCATCTAAAGCATTAACCAAGGCATCAGCCGCTTTTGGATTAGTTGCTTGCGCATTTGCCATTGCTTCAATCGCTAATAAACGTGTCGTGTAATTTCCTTTTCCAGCTTTGTATTGCGCAATAAAATCTTCAACAGGTTTTTTATCGTCGATATCTGCTAATAAAACTTGATCCGCATTTGGAATAACGACATCAGGTTTTTGGTTTGCTGCAAATTCGAAAACAGTTTCGGCTTGTTTTGGAACCCAAACTTGTTGACGCGTTGTTTTTCCATTTTCGACAATATCAATCGCAAAAGGAAATTCAAATAATTTTGAAGCATCTTGACGAACAACAACTTTTATTTTTTTATTTGCTGAAGAATAATCTGAAACAACTGTTAATTTTGGATGACCATTTTCGTAATACCATTGATTGAAAAACCAATTTAAGTCACGACCAGAAACTTCTTCCAAAGCCAATCGTAATTGAGTAGATTCAGCTTTTCCGTATTCATTATCTTTCAAATATTTGTTCAAACCTTTGAAGAAAGCATCATCTCCTAAGAAGTTTCTCAACATATGTAAGATAATTCCACCTTTGTTGTACGAAACACCATCAAACATGTCTTCGCGAGAATTGTAATGAACTCGAACCAAATTTTTCGTTGGTCCATCGCCTTGTTTATAACCAAACATTTCGTTGTAACGATGCTCATCCGCTTTCTCTTTTCCGTATTTATATTCAAACCATAAATATTCAGAATAATTAGCAAACGATTCATTCACTGTTAAATTTCCCCAACTTTCAGCCGTAACTAAATCTCCAAACCAATGGTGAAATAATTCGTGCGCAATAACATATTCAGCAGTGTTTTCATCGACTAATTGACCAGCTTTTTGCTGAACACCATCATGAAATAAAGAAGCTGTTGTATTTTCCATAGCTCCAGAAACATATTCGCGAGCCGTCATTTGTGCATATTTATCCCAAGGATAAGGATAGTTTAATCTATCAGAAAAGAACTGAATCATTTCTGGTGTATTACCAAAAATTTGCTTTGCAACATCTTTATATTCTGGTTCTACGTAATAATCAACATTGATATTTTTCCATTTATCATTGATGACTGCGTAATCTCCAATCCCGAAAAAGAATAAATATGGCGCATGTTTTTTATCAAATTTCCAATAATCAGTTTTTGTTCCGTCCGAATTTTTCTTCGAAGATTTCATTGTTCCATTTGATAATGAAACATATTTATCAGGATATGTTAACGTGATTTCTTGTGAAGTTTTTTGATTCGTTTTATCAATTGTCGGGAACCAACAAGAAGAAGATTCAGTTTCGCCTTGTGTCCAAATTTGAGTTGGATAATTTGGTCGTTCACCTTTTGCATTGATAAAATAAACACCTTTTGCATCGTTTATGGCCGCACTTCCTTCTTGTTTTACTTCGTTTGGACGCGCTGTATACTTGATGTAAAGTGTATATTCTTGATCTTTTTTGTATTCTTTATCCAAATCGATGACTAATTGTAAATCATCGTATTTATAATTTAATTTTTTTTTTGTAGCACCATTTACCAAAGCGACTTCGCTAATCAACATTGCTTTTGCGTCTAATGTAACTTTGTTTGTAGCATAGAAATGTGGTTTCAATGTTACCCAAGCTTCACCTAAAACGTGCTCTTTTGCATAATCAAATTTAAGATCCAATTTGGTATGAACAAGATTATTAATTCGTTCTGCTTCTGCACGATAAATATCTAATTTGTTCGTTTGGTTTTCGTTATAACTCGGCGGTGGCGTCATTACTTGCGCATAAGTAAGACTTGATATAATAAAGGCTGATGAAAGCCAAAGGATTCGTTTTTTCATCGTAAAAATTTATTTCTATTGGTTGATAATTTTCTCGAAAAGTTACAAAAAAAGCCTCCAATTTGGAGACTTTAAGTGTTTTTTTATGATTAAACTGCTACAATTCCTTTGATGTGAGGATGAGCTTGATAATTTTCTAATTCGAAATCTTCGTATGTAAAATCAAAAATATCCTTTACATTCGGATTGATTTTCATTGTTGGAAGAGGAAAAGGTTCGCGTGTTAATTGTAGTTCAACTTGTTCAAAATGATTTTTGTAAATATGTGCATCTCCAAAAGTATGCACAAAATCGCCGACTTCTAAATCACAAACTTGTGCAACCATCATTTGTAATAACGCATATGACGCAATATTGAATGGAACACCTAAGAAAATATCTGCACTACGTTGATACAATTGCAACGATAATTTTCCATCATTCACATAAAACTGAAAAAATGCATGACATGGAGCTAAAGCCATTTGATCTAATTCTCCAACATTCCAAGCAGAAACTATAATTCTACGTGAATCAGGATTATTTTTTATTTGATCAATCGCAACTTTAATTTGGTCAACAACTTCTCCATTTGGTTTCCCCCATGAACGCCATTGATGACCATAAATAGGACCTAAATCACCATTTTCGTCAGCCCATTCGTTCCATATTCTTACACCATTATCTGTTAAATATTTGATATTCGTATCACCTTTCAAAAACCACAACAATTCGTAGATAATCGATTTTAAATGTAATTTTTTAGTCGTCACCAAAGGGAAACCTTTCGACAAATCGAAACGCATTTGGTAACCAAAAATACTTTTAGTTCCTGTTCCCGTTCTGTCTTCTTTAAAAGCGCCTTCTGCTAAAACCTTTTTACATAAATCGTGATATTGTTGCATTTTGAGTATATTTAACCTTTCAAATTTAGTGATTTTTTTTAGAATGAAAATTAGTTTAATTTTTACAATTTTAGTGCTTTTTATGTTTTTTGCTTCGTATAGCAAATCAGATTTTGGACGAAAAATTGCGCAACATTTTTATTTCCAAACTTTATTTAATGTTGTTTTGGTGGTTGTTTTTGTGTCAAAAATTGTTCATATCAAACTAAATTTAATCTCAATGATTTCGCTAATTGTTATTGGTTGCATGTTGTATATGAGCTTTCCAAATTATTTACAACAATTGAAGAGAAGGATAGGTAAATAGTTACGTATAATTTTTTATCTTTGCACTTATGAAAAACGAAGCGGGAATTTTTGGTTTAAGACCAGTAATAGAAGCGATTGAAGCAGGGAAAACAATCGACAAAATTTTTATTCAAAAAGGTTTACAAGGTGAAATTTTTTCTGAATTGAGAAAATTAATCACTGAATATGAAATTCCTGTAAGTTATGTACCTGTAGAAAAACTAAATCGTTTTACAGGAAAAAATCACCAAGGAGTCTATGCATTTATTTCGCCAATCGAATTTGATTCAATCGAAAATGTATTACCTCAAATTTGGGAACAAGGAAAAACACCTTTTATCTTGATTTTAGATCGTGTTTCTGATGTTCGTAATTTTGGTGCAATCGCTCGTACAGCAGAATGTGTTGGTGTTGATGCAATTATTATTCCAGCAAAAGGTTCGGCTTCTGTAAATGCAGATGCGATCAAAACTTCGACAGGAGCGTTGTACAATATTCCGGTTTGTAAAGAAGGAAATTTAGTGAATGTTATTAAATATTTACAATCGGCTGGAATCTCAATTTTTAGTGCTTCTGAAAAATCAGCAGAATTTATTTATGATGCAGATTTCTCTGTTCCTGCAGCTATTGTGATGGGAAGTGAGGAAGATGGAGTTTCGGATTCTATTATTAAAATTTCGGATAAAATTATTAAATTGCCTATGGCTGGACAAACTGCTTCACTGAATGTTTCGGTTGCGGCTGGAGCGATTTTGTACGAAGCTGTTCGCCAAAGAATGTTACAAGATTTATTTTAAAAACATATAACGATGACCTATTCTACTTTTATTGGATTTTTGTTGATTGCGATTAGCGTTGCAATGTACTATTTTACAAATTTAGATATCTCAAGATTATTTGCGGACAAAGAATTTTTAGTCGGAATAACAGGAGGTGCTGGAGTTGGATTTATACTTGGTGGATTCTTAGGTTGGTTGTACAAATACAAAGCAGTGAACAAAGCGAATGCAGAAATTGCAAACGAAGAAAAACGTAAAGTTGCAGAACAAAAAGCACAAGAAGCAGCTGCAAAAGAGCAAGCAAAGTTAGATGCGCAACAAGAAAAAGAAGAATCGGGATTGTAATTATGAAAGCAAATAGTTTTTTAAAAATTACATTTCTTTTTGTAATATTATTTTTTTCAAATTTTGTTAATGCTCAAAAAGTTTCTCATTATATCATTAATGAAGAATATTTTGAATTCCCTGGAAAATGGGAACATAAAGGACAACTTAAAAGTTCAAGTCAATATCATTTTGTTAATAAGAAAACCGATGTTAGCTTAATGATTGTCGTAGCGAAACCAGAAAAATATGAATTTTATGAAACAGGTTTGTCTGAAAGTGAACTTTTAGAGAAATATTATAAATGGGAGACTGATTATTGGAAAACCGGAGAAAAAGTATTAGTATCAGAATTAAAGAGAAACTCTAATTATATAATTTGGAGAATATTTAAGGAGAAAGTAAAAGGAAATATAGATTTAAATTCATATTTATTATTTTCGGTTCGTAATAATAAATTAACAGGGATTACTTTAAATGATAATGGAGAAAAACCGATGTCTGAAGAAGAAAAAATAAAATTTTTGGAAGATATTTTTCAAAGTCAAAATAAAAAATAAAAAACGGTCGAAAATTAATTTTCGACCGTTTTTTTATGTTGTATTTCTTGGTAATAAAAACAAGGAACTAAAATTAATAAAAACATGGGCTGAATGAGAAATCTTCTCACATAAAATAAAACCATTTCGCCTGATGAAAAATGTGTTGAAATCAAATAATTATAGATTGGTAAAAGAACGATTAATCCGATAATCATAATAATGATAGAGAATTTAACGTAACTTTTTTTCCAGAAAATAAACCAAACAATTAATACCGTTAATAATGTATTAATTAGATAGCGAACCATCAGACTTGCGTTTAATTTTGGTAAATCAATTTCAGGAAATTTTGAATGTCCAACAAAATGAAAGTATTCTAAGAAAGGATCATAAAATAAAATATCTTCAAATTTTCGGACTAATATTAATCCAAAAACAAGTAAAACTGCAATTGCATAACGTAAATATTTATTTAGCATTTTGCTTATTGTATTTTGTTACAAAAAATTTGATCCAAACAATCCAAAGAATCACGATTGAACCATAAATAATTGCAGGGAATAGATAATCGTGCGCCATTTTACCATATTCTGCGTGGTATCTAAAAATATAATTTAACAACATAATTCTCGAAATATTCATCACAAAAAGAATTGCTAAACCAGACAAAATAAACAAAAAAGTTTGTTTGAAATTCGTGTAAAAAGCAACGATAAACGCTATGAAAATTATCAAAATAGAAATCGCATTACAACCTTCATTTACAATAGACGCCACTTGTCCGTCCATTACCAAACGCATCCAAGGCTGATTTTCTGCAATATTAGAAAAAGTAAAAAAACCACATTTGTTCAAGCCAAAAGCTGTTACATCTGACGTTAATTTTGTAAACGGATCAGGGTTATTGTGCGGTAAATATTGATCCAAATACAATTTATAAGCTAAACTTAAAATAATGTAAGTTCCTAAAAAACGTGCAAGGAATAACAATAAAGGTTTAAATTCTTTCATTTGGTTAAAAAATCTTGAACAAATATAAATGAAAAACGTCAACTTTTGATTAAGTTATGATTAATCAATAAATTTGCTTTTTTAGAAGTAACAAAATGCAAGATTTACATAAACGCGTGGATGTCATAATTGATAGCGCAATTTCTACGGAAGATAGATTACAAAAGATTTGTCAATTGTTGAGTGACGAAGTTGAATACTATAATTGGGTGGGATTTTATTTCAAGAATGGAGATAAAAATGAACTAAAACTTGGACCTTATGTTGGTGCAGCTACCGATCATACAATAATTCCTTATGGTAAAGGAATTTGTGGGCAAGTGGCAGAATCTAACGAAACTTTTGTTGTGCCAGACGTTTATGCACAAGATAATTATTTGGCTTGTTCAATAGAAACGAAAGCTGAAATTGTTGTTCCAATTTTCAAAAATGGAGAAAATATTGGTCAAATTGATATCGATTCGCATAAAATTAATCCGTTTACAGAAGACGATACAAAGTTGTTAGATTACGTTTGTCAGCGAGTTTCAGAAATTATTTAAGCAATGATTGATTTAATTTTAAAATATTTTCCTGATTTAACGGAAAAACAAATCGAACAATTTTCGAAAGTTGGTGATTTGTACAAAGAATGGAACGATCAAATCAATGTTGTTTCTCGAAAAGATATTGATGAAATTTATACGAACCATATTTTACATTCTTTAGCGATTGCAAAAGTGATGGAATTTGCAGATGGTTCTTCTGTTCTGGATGTAGGAACTGGAGGTGGTTTACCAGGAATTCCGTTGGCAATTTTGTTTCCGAATGTTCAGTTTCATTTGGTAGATTCTATCGGAAAAAAAATCAAGGTTGTAAAAGGTGTGGCTGACGGTTTAGGTTTGACGAACGTAAAAGCAGAACAAAAACGTGCCGAAGAATTAACAGATAAATACGATTTTGTGGTTTCTCGTGCGGTGACAGCAATGCCAAGATTCGCAGAATGGATTCGAGGAAAATTTAAAAAAGAAGCGATTAATCCTTTTCCTAATGGCTTATTATATCTAAAAGGAGGTGATTTGACAGAAGAATTAGCAGGTTTTCCAAATGCTGTTTTGTTTGATATTCAAAACTTTTTTGACGAAGATTTCTTCGAAACGAAGAAAGTCGTTTATTTAGAAAAGAAAGATATTTAATTTATAGAAATTATATACTTGAAAACCGAAATCAATTTGATTTCGGTTTTTTATTTTAACAATAATCTTGTTTAAACTTTCAAATAGTGATTTTTAATTATTCAGCTATTTTTCTTTTTTTTAAGGTTTAAAAATAATGGTATTTAAAGCTTTGACGTTAATAAAATTGAATAAGCGTAGGTTATAAATGATTTAATGAACGTATGTGAATTTTTAAATCATTATCGAAGTGTTGATAATTTTTAGTCAAAGATTTATAACCTTGATTTTTTTGTTTCGTTTTTTTATCAAGAAAAAAATGAAAATAAAAAGAGATTAAAGAGTTATATCACGTTTTGCTTAGTAAAAAAGTTTAAACACAATAATTATTGAATTAATCCAAAAATTAAATTTTAAAACGTTATTTTATCCAATACTTTAAGTTCTTTTTAAGAGGTTTTCTCGTCAAAATTCACTATATTTGTTTGTTTTAAAAAGTTAGAGACATATTATGAGTAATAACACATATACGGCGGATAATATCCAAGCGTTAGAAGGAATGGAGCACGTACGTCTTCGTCCATCGATGTACATTGGAGACGTCGGAGTTAGAGGATTACACCACTTAGTTTACGAGGTTGTTGATAACTCTATTGATGAAGCTTTAGCAGGATACTGTGATACAATCAAGGTAACAATTTTAGAAGGAAACTCGATTCGTGTCGAAGATAACGGACGTGGTATTCCTGTCGACTTACATAAAAAAGAAGGAAAATCTGCATTAGAAGTTGTAATGACGAAAATTGGTGCAGGTGGTAAGTTTGATAAAGATACGTACAAAGTTTCTGGAGGTTTGCACGGTGTTGGAGTTTCGTGTGTTAATGCACTTTCTAACCATTTATCGGCAGAAGTTTTCAAGAACGGAAAACAATATATTCAGGAATATTCGAAAGGGAAACCTTTGTACGATGTAAAAGAAGTTGGAACGACTGATAAAAGTGGTACAACAGTAACTTTTACGCCAGATGATACAATTTTCCAAGAAGTACAAACATATAACTATTCTACTTTAGCAAATCGTTTGCGTGAGTTAGCTTTCTTGAACAAAGGAATCAATATTGTATTGGTTGATGAACGCGAAAAAGATGCTGATGGAAATCCTGTAACAGAAACTTTTCATTCTGAAGAAGGATTAAAAGAATTTGTTGAGTTTATCGACGGTAGCCGCGAATCTATTATGGACAAAGTAATCTTCATGGAAGGTGAACGCGATGGAATTCCAGTTGAGGTTGCAATGCGATACAATACATCGTATAACGAAAATGTACATTCGTATGTAAATAACATCAATACACACGAAGGTGGAACACATTTATCTGGTTTCCGTCGTGCATTGACACGTACATTGAAAAAATATGCTGAAGAAAACTTTAATCTTGCAAAAGAAAAAGTTGAAATCGTTGGAGATGACTTCCGTGAAGGATTAACAGCAGTGATTTCGGTAAAAGTAATGGAGCCTCAATTCGAAGGTCAAACGAAAACGAAATTAGGAAACTCTGAGGTTTCTCCTGCGGTTGATAAAATCGTGGCAGAAATGTTAACGAATTTCTTAGAAGAGAATCCAACAGAAGCAAAACAAATTGTTGATAAAGTAATTTTAGCAGCAAAAGCTCGTCAGGCAGCGAAGAAAGCTCGTGAAATGGTACAACGCAAAAATCCTATGGGAGGAAGCGGATTGCCAGGGAAATTAGCGGATTGTTCTTCTCGTAAGCCAGAAGAATCTGAGTTATTCTTAGTCGAGGGAGATTCTGCCGGAGGAACGGCAAAACAAGGTCGTGATCGTCATTTTCAAGCAATTTTACCATTGCGTGGTAAGATTTTGAATGTAGAGAAAGCGATGGCGCACAAAGTTTTGGATAACGAAGAGATTAAAAATATTTATACAGCTTTAGGTGTAACAATCGGAACTGAAGAAGATTCGAAAGCACTTAATATTTCAAAATTACGTTACCACAAGGTTGTAATTATGACCGATGCCGATGTCGACGGTTCTCACATCGCGACATTAATTTTGACATTCTTCTTCCGTTACATGAAAGAATTGATTGAGCAAGGACATATTTACATTGCAACGCCACCTTTATATTTAATCAAAAAAGGAGCGAAAGCAGAATATGCTTGGGATGAAAAAGATCGTGAACGTTTAACTGCAGAATTTTCTACAGATGGTTCTGGTAAAGGAGTTACAATTCAACGATACAAAGGTCTTGGGGAAATGAACGCAGAGCAATTATGGGATACAACTCTTAATCCAGAGCACAGAACGTTGCGTAAAGTAACGATTGACAATGCAACAGAAGCAGATCGCGTGTTCTCTATGTTGATGGGTGATGATGTACCGCCTCGTCGTGAGTTTATCGAGAAAAATGCACACTATGCAAAAATTGATGTTTAATCGATTTGAATAATATAAAGTAATAAATCCAGCTTTTAAGCTGGATTTATTTTTTGTAATTGAATATATAAATCTTGAATGAAGAAGATTTACTCCGAAATAATCAATGTTGTTGGTACATTGGAAATCCAAATACTTTTTGTTTCGATTAAGTTTTTCCAACTTTTCATACTAATCATCATCAAATCCATTTCATCTAAAAACTCTTTATCCAGTTGTTGTTTGTACGAAAGACTAATATGATTTGGAGCAATATTTTCGATACTACGAATAATTTCTTTTACTTCTGAATGACGTTTTGTGTAACCGCTCACGTCTACAATAATAATTTGAGATTCGCTATTCGAGATTAAACGTTGTGCATATTTCAGTAAATCGGCATCTTTATTTCCGAAAAGAGGAAGAAAAACTTTTTCAGCTTTTGTGAAATTTTTATCCAAAACAACACCAACAGGAACTGTTGATTTGTTCAATAATTGTTTCGTTCTTTCGTTGAAAATTGAATGATCAAACATGTTTTCTTTTCCAGTAACTTGACCAATCAAAATATCTGGATCGATAATTTTTGTCGTAAATCCTAAAATATTTCCTAATAACGAACCTGAATAAATAGAATTTCTAACACCCATCAACATCAAATCGTAATCACCTTTTTGTGCAATATCAATTGTCTCAAAAACCATATCTGTAGAAACTTTGAACATGGTTGTTACATCTTGATGTAATTCTTCGGAAACCTCAATAATCGGTTCAAAAATTTCTGCTTCTCTATCTTCAAGATTGAAATGTTGCACTTCGCTACTTTTCATCACATGAATTGCGGAAACAAGTGAGTTTTCGTCTTGTTTTTTGATAAAGCTATTAGCTATTCGTAACAATTCAGCACCTTTTTCAGGTGTTTGATAATCAATTAATATTTTATATTTCTGACTTTGACTAATTTCAGAAAGTTCATTTTCTGTCTTTTGTTTTCGAAAAATCCAATTGATTAAATCTAAAGCTGGACCTGTCATAAAAGTTGTGACCAAAGCCATTATCACCATCATAGCGAAAACTTCTGGTGTTAAGACACCTAAATCATATCCAATGTTTAACACGACTAATTCCATCAAACCTCGTGTATTCATTAAGGCACCAATGGTCAAACTGTCTCTCCAGTTTTGCCCAACAAATTTAGCGGCTACTGCACTTCCAACAAATTTTCCTGTTACAGCTACCAAAATAATCATTCCCGCAGTTTGCCATAAATGTGGACTATCTAATAATCCAATTTGTGTTCTTAAACCTGTAAAAACAAAGAACAGCGGAAGTAATAAAACCAATGAAACATCTTCTATTTTTTCGATGAATAAATTTCTAAATTTCACATTTTCAGGCATAATTGTTCCAGCTAAAAAAGCTCCAAATAATGCATGAATTCCTATGATTTCACTTAAGTATGAAGAAATAATTAAGACCAAGAAAAAGATTCCAATGATAGGTTTTGTAAGCGTTGTTTTGCTCGAATGTACGTCTGCAATTCTCTTTAGGAAAGGACGAACGAAACGAACCATCGCGATAACGTAAACAATTGCTAGTAAAATAACATACAATGAACTGATGAATGAGCCAGCTTTTACAATTGCGATAACCGCGGCTAATAAACACCAAGCCGTGATATCGTCGGCAGCAGCGCAAGTAATTACAATAGAACCTAAACGAGTTTTGCTAATCCCGCGTTCTTGTACAATACGAGCCAGAACGGGAAAGGCTGTAATACTCATCGAAATTCCGATAAAAAGGGCAAATGATAGAAAGTTAATTCCTTCTGGAGCAAATTCCATATAAATTAATCCAGCTAGAGCTAAACCAAGTGTAAATGGAATAATGATACTCGCGTGACTAATAACTATGGCGTCTTGTGCATTTTTCTTTAGCACTTTAAGGTCTAATTCCATTCCGATGACATACATGAATAGAATCAAACCGATTTGACTGATAAATTCTAAGTTTCTTAATGATTCTTTTGGGAAAAGATCTCCGAAAAATTCTGGGAAATGCATTCCAATGAAAGAAGGACCAAGGAAAATACCTGCAATAATTTCTCCAATTACAGTTGGTTGTCCAATTTTATTAAATATCCATCCAAAAACTCTTGCGGTAAATATAATGGTCACAATTTGTGCTAATAAAATAGCAAGAGGGTGTCCAATATTATGTGTAATACTGTTGATGAAATCATTGAAGTAATTGCTTCCATTTGCAGCATGAACAACATGTTTCCCAGCTTCCATTTCTTCTGCTTTAATCACAATAAAATACATCATGATTGAACAAAGTAGAATGGTTATTATATAAAAAATAGAATTTCTTGTCGATTTTTTCATGGCGTTAATTTTTAACAAAAGTCAGAAATTAATTTACAGAAAAATATCAATATTTTTTAAACTTGAGTAAAATGTAATGAAATGGATTTTTTTTGTAATCAAATTGAAATTTGAGCAATAAAATTAGCTTTGTAAACTTCACTTAACACCAAATTAATTTCTTTATTTTCTTTTGATAAAACATCTAAAGTAACATTGTCTGAGTGAAAATATTTAATATGATGCAAGCTAATTATTTCTCGTTTATTGATGCGGACAAAATCTTTTTCGGGTAACATTTCTGATAATGCATCGAGTGTGATATTTTTCAAAATTAAGAACGATAAATCTTGATAATAAACCACTTTATCACGGCTGTCAACACTAGAAGTTGTAATGTACAAAATTTGATTAAACTGCAACAAAATTTTTCCTTTGTCTGAATTTAATTGTAAAAATTATTTGGTGTCGAAAAATTATTTTGTAAACGTTTTTTTACTTTGTCAACAGCTTGTTGTAAACGCTCTTTTTTGATTGGTTTTTGAATATAATCTGTCGCGTCTAAATCAAAAGCATCAACAGCATATTCCTTATAAGCAGTGGAAAAAATAAACGGTTTTTCTTTTAATAAATTAGCGATTTGTAAACCATTTATTTTAGGCATTTCGATATCTAAAATACAAAAGTCAAAATCAAGATTTTCGATTTCGTTAATGAATAATTCAGGATCAACATAAGCTTTCACAACTTCGATGTCTTCCATTTGTTCACACAACATTTTCAGGTACTTTAACCCAAGAATTTCGTCGTCAATTAGTATGCATTTTAGTGTAAAACTCATGTAAATTTATTTTTAAGTTGGCTACAAAAATATCCTGTTCAATAGTTTTAGAAAGTAAGAAATCGTCGTCGTAAACCATTTTCAAGCGGTGTTCTAATGATTGACTTCCATGTCCGCCAGTTTCTTTTTTCAAACTATTTTTTGGAGAAATTTTATTCATTACCTGAATTTGAAATGATTTATTATTCAGTTCAAGCATAATTTTTATAAATGAATTGGCTTGTTGAAAATCGGTATGTTTGAAAGCATTTTCAATAAAATCAATACTTAATAAAGGTAAAATAATTTTTTCTTGATAGTAAGGTGAAGTTTCATCAATTTTCGTTTTAACTTGAAAATCAAACAAAGGCGAAACTTTTACTTTATTAATTTCAATAAAGTTTTTAGTGAAATCTATTTCATCTTTTATCGTCACAAAATTGTCTTTGCTTTCGTACAAAATATAATCCAATACATTAGCTAATTTATCAATCGTATAATAGGTTTGGTACGCATTGGATTGAATCGAATTGAGAATATTTTGAACAAATGTGGATTCAATTTTGCTTCGTATGACTCCAATTTTAACTCATCAACTTTTGTAGATAAATTGTCTAAACGTTGCGTTTGCTCATGACTTATTTTTTTCTCAGATTTTAATGAATGGATTAAATATGTAATCATAATGATTAGAAAAATAATCAATGCAATAACGAGATAAAGTAATATGGTAGGAAGTTGAATCATGCGAAAAATTCTAACTCAAAGATAGAATAATTTATGAATAAAAAAATCCAGAAAGTAGAACCTTCTGGATTTTTAGAAATATGGTGAAAGAAATTATTAAGCGTAATATTTTGCTTTTAATTCTTTTACTTTTGGATCATCTAAGAATTCATCATACGTCATATAACGATCGATGATTCCGTTTGGAGTTAACTCGATAATACGGTTACAAGTTGTTTGAATCAATTCGTGGTCATGAGAACCCATTAAAATTGTTCCTTTGAAATTAACCAAAGAATTATTCAATGCTGTAATCGATTCTAAGTCTAAGTGACCTGTTGGCTCGTCTAACAATAATACGTTTGCACGTAATAACATCATGCGAGAGAACATACAACGCATTTTTTCACCTCCTGATAAAACAGAAGATTTTTTAAGAGCTTCGTCTCCAGAGAATAACATTTTCCCTAAGAAACCACGCATAAATTCTTCGTGACGTTCATCGTCTGATTCTGTATATTGACGTAACCAATCAACCAAGTTGATATCTTCTTTGAAGAAATCTGTATTATCTAAAGGTAAATACGCTTGTGTTGTTGTAATTCCCCAAGTAAAATCTCCAGAATCTGGCTGAGCTTTTCCTGAAAGAATTTCGAAAAATTGAGAAACTGCTTTCGAGTTACGAGAGAAAATACCAATTTTATCACCTTTTTTCAAGTTGATGTTCGCATCTTTAAATAAAACTTCTCCATCTACAGAAGCAGATAAATTGTTTACTTCTAAGATTTGATCACCAGCCTCACGCGATTGTTCCCAGATAAGTGCTGGATATCGACGAGAAGAAGGTTTGATATCTTCGATATTTAATTTCTCGATCATTTTTTTACGAGAAGTCGTTTGTTTTGCTTTAGCAACGTTAGAAGAGAAACGAGCAATGAAATCTTGTAATTCCTTTTTCTTTTCTTCTGCTTTTTTGTTTTGTTGCGCACGTTGTTTTGCAGCTAACTGAGAAGACTCGTACCAGAATGTATAGTTACCAGAATATAGGTTTAATTTAGAGAAATCTAAATCACAAATATGCGTACAAACTGCGTCTAAGAAGTGACGGTCGTGCGATACAACGATTACAGTATTCTCGAAATTACCTAAGAAATCCTCTAACCATTGAATTGTATTAACGTCCAATTCGTTGGTAGGCTCATCTAAGATTAACACGTCAGGATTTCCAAATAAAGCTTGAGCAATCAAAATACGAACTTTCGCTTTATTATCTAAATCTCCCATTAATGTATAATGCATATCCGAATCAATTCCTACATTCGATAATAATGTAGCAGCATCAGATTCTGCATTCCATCCGTTCATTTCTTCATAAACGACACCTAATTCTCCTGCTTTGATACCATCTTCTTCAGAAAAATCTGGTTTAGCATATAAAGCATCCATACGTTCTTTAATATCGTATAATACTTTATTTCCACGTAAAACAGTATCCAATACTGTATATTCGTCATATTTGAAGTGATTCTGTTCTAAAACAGACATACGTTTTCCTTTTTCAAGACTAACTTGTCCTGAAGTTGGATCGATTTCACCTGATAATATTTTTAAGAAAGTAGATTTTCCTGCTCCATTGGCACCAATTATCCCGTAACAGTTGCCATTTGTAAATTTTATATTAACTTCGTCGAAAAGTACACGCTTGCCGAATTGAAGCGATAAATTAGAAACATTTAACATAATTTTTGGTATGATGTTTGTTTGACCTTCCGGCAAAGTTACAAATTTTAATTGGAATAAAATAAAGTGCAGAAAGAAGTTACGATTAAGAATAAACGTGCAAGGTTTGAGTATGAATTATTAGATTCTTACGAAGCCGGCATCCAATTATTTGGGACTGAAATAAAATCTATCCGAATGGGAAAAGCTTCGATTACCGAAAGTTTTTGTCAAATGAAGGATGGAGAACTCTATATTGTCAATATGTTTATTGACGAATATGATTGGGGAACATACTTTAATCATAAAACTAGACGAGACAGAAAACTTTTATTACAAAAATCTGAGTTGAGAAAATTAGAACGCAAAACGAAAGAGACTGGATTAACGATTGTAGCAACCACGCTATTTATAAACAATAAAGGGTTGGCAAAATTGAAGATATATTTGGCAAAAGGGAAGAAACTTTTTGACAAAAGAAACACAATAAAAGGAAAAGATTTGAAAAGAGATTTGGATAGAATGATAAAGAATTCTTAAATTTGTCTTATAATTGTATAAAATTAAGTAAAATTTAATATATTTAAAACGCTAAATATTTGATAATGAAAAAGTTTAATCTATTATTATCTGCAGTAGTATTATTCCTAGCGGGTAATTCTTTTGTAGATGCTCAGAATTCTAAGAATCCTTGGGCAATTACAGTTGGTGCTCACGCAGTTGATCACAACTCAGTGACTGGACCATTCAACCAGTATTTCAAAACAGATAATTGGGATATCGTTCCTCCTTTATCTAAATTATCTATTATTCGTAACTTAAACAGATCTTTTGATGTTGATTTAACTGCTTCTGTAGGTGAAGTTGATAACAACAGATTAGCTATTAAAGATGAGTTATTCATTAACGCTGGTTTAGGTTTACGTTATAAGTTAGCTAATGGTTATATCTTAAAAGAAGATTCTTGGTTTGATCCATATATCCGTGTAGGTGCTGGTTACCACAGATACGATTACACAGGATTACAATTTCCATTGACAGCTTACTACGGTAACGAAAATGGAGGTACATACCAAATTACTGAAGCAGAAGATTTAGAGAAAAATCACTTTGTAGCTTCTTTAGGAGGTGGTATTAACTTTTGGTTTACTAAGAACTTCGGTTTAAATGTTGCTTCTGATTACAACTGGTTACCAGCTTACGGAGGAAACAATTATTTCGATTTCTTCCAACACACAGTAGGTGTTACTTTCCGTTTCGGAAAACAAGATAGAGATAATGATGGTATTCCTGATGACGAAGATGCATGTCCAGATACTCCAGGTATCGCTACAGGAGATCCTGCAACAAACGGATGTCCAGATACAGATGGAGACGGAATCTTTGATAAAGATGATGCTTGTCCAACAGAATTTGGTTTAGCTGAATTCCAAGGTTGTCCAGATACAGATGGTGACGGAGTTCCAGATAAAGATGATGCTTGTCCAGAAGTTGCTGGTCCAGTAGAAAACAATGGATGTCCTTGGCCAGATACAGATGGAGACGGAATCTTAGATAAAGATGATGCTTGTCCAAACGAATATGGTTTAGCTGAATTCCAAGGTTGTCCAGATACAGATGGAGATGGTATTCCAGATAAAGATGATGCTTGTCCAACAGAAAAAGGACCAAAAGAAAATAACGGATGTCCATGGACAGAAGTTCACGTAGCAAAACGTTTATCTAACATCTTATTCGAGTACAACTCTGATAAAATTGTTCCTTCTTCTTACGAAGACGTACGTGTAGCAGCTCAAATTTTAAATTCTGATGATTTAAAAGCGAAAAACTTCTACATTGACGGACATGCTGATCAAAGAGGTAAAGATGCTTACAACAAAACATTATCTTTAAAACGTGCTCAAGCGTTAGTTAATATTTTAGCTGAAAGAGGTGGAGTTGATAAAGCTCGTTTAACTCCTCGTGGATTAGGAAAATCTCAATTATTATGTACTGAAAACACTGAAGAGTGTTACCAAAAAAACAGACGTGTTGAGGTATTACCAAAAACAGCGGTAGTTACAGAAACTAAAGTTGTAAAACCAGCTACAAAAAAGAAAAAATAATTCTTGAATAGCTTACAATAGAAATAGCCACCTCATTGAGGTGGCTATTTTATTTTTATGAAATTAGGATTAAAATTATTTCTTTCTAAAAACCAATATAATGATGCAACCAGCTGTAAAAATAGATAACAAATAGCCAATCCAAGAAAGTAACGGCATATCCAAAACTATGGGACGAACAGTCGTATTCGCAAGCATACTTGCTCCAATTCCAAAAGCTAAAGTAAGAATAGCTAAAACAAGTTTATTGATACTATCTTTTATTAATTTCTGAATATTATCTATTTGGTCAATCTTGAAGTTTAAAGCCAATTTATCATTGTTTACTTTTTCAATTAATTTTAAGGTGTCTTCTGGTAAATCGTTGATTAAATCTTGAATATCTTTGAAATTATCAATTGCTTTTTTACTCAAATATTTTGGATGAAATTTTTGTCGAGCCAATTTTACCGCATACGGACGCATTGAACGTTGTACATTAAGATCAGCATGTAATTGTTGTCCAATTCCTTCTATAAGTGCAATTCCGCGTAGTAAAATGTAAACATATTCGGGTAATAAAACATGATTTCGTTGCAGAATATGATTGAATTTTTTGATGATGATTTGAACTTCTATCGTATCAACAGTATTGTATTCTAAATAATCGAAAATATCTGCAATATCACGTTCTAATTGTTTTTCGTTTTCGATATAATGTTTAATTGCCATTTTTTTGAGTGAACGAACAATTCGTTTCGGATTTTTTAATCCAAAATCAATCACTACATTTTCTAAAGCTTCTTTTTCGTTGATGGCTAAAATTCCCATCGAACCAAAATCTATAAAAGCTAAACGTCCATCTTTTAAAATAAAAATATTTCCGGGATGTGGATCAGCATGAAAAAATCCATCATCAAGTAATTGTTTCAAATAAACATCAAAACCTTTCTGTACGATTTTTTTCGGGTCAACTCCTAAAGCTTCTAACTGTTCAACATCATTTACCTTGAAACCTTCTATGAATTCCATGCAAAGAAAATTGTTGTTCGAATAATCTTCGTACGTTTTTGGCACATAAACATCTTTACTATTCTCGAAGTTTTTCCTGAATCGTTCAATATTTTGAAATTCATTAGTTAATGAAAGTTCTTTCAGAATTGAATTTTCAAATGATTTTTCGATTTCAGAAATGAATAATTTTTGAAGTTTCTCATATTTTTTTTCCAAAAAATGAACAATATCTCGAATCAGGGCTAAATCAGATTCAATTATTTTCTGAATATTAGATCGTTTTACTTTGAAAACAACTTTTTCACCATTTAATAAAGTTGCGCGATAAACTTGCGAAATACTTGCTGCAGCAAAAGGTTGTTCTTCTATAAAAAGAAAATGTTCGTCAGGTTCTATTCCAAATTCGTCTCTAATTTTTTGTTTGATGTCAATTTCTTCTGGCGGAACATTATCTTGTAATTTTTTTAGTTCTTCAACCAAAGATTCGGGAACCAAATCTTTTCGATTACTCAATAATTGTCCAAATTTTATATAGGTCGGACCAAGTTCTTCCAAAGCCATTCGGAAACGTTGATTGAATGATTGGTTGAAAAATTCGTTGTTTTGGTCAGAATGAAATAAATCGTTTCCGCGAGAAAGAATTTCTTCAAAACCATATTTAGAAACGACTTTTACGATTTTAGAAAATCGTTTTATTTTCTTTAGACTATCCATAAAGTTGAGATTCGATTACAAGTTACGAATAAACAAGTGTGTAATTTCTTTATAAAATCTTAAATTTCTTTGAGTTGAATCTAAAATTATTCCAAATATTAAAATATAATTGTTTATCTTTGCACTCGCTAAAATGGTTTAGGAATCAAGCGATTAATTATTAAGTTAAACATCTCTCGGTCATTTATTTGCATTTGAAGATTCCGAAATAAAATAGATTGAGATACAAATTTTTAGAATTATGTCTAAAGAAACAAAACAAGAGGAGGTACAAGAAGTTGTATTAAACACTCCAGTATTAGATGCGTCTGCTAATGCAAACGTAGCGCCAGAATCATTTGATTGGGAATCTTTCGAATCAGGATTAAACGAAGAAGATCGTAAAGAAAAAGCTGAATTAGAGCAAATGTACGATACAACTTTAGAAGACTTACATGAGAATGAAGTATTCAAAGGACAAGTTGTACGTATTACAGATAAAGAAGCTATCGTAGATATCAACTTCAAATCAGAAGGTGTTATTTCATTAAACGAATTCCGTTACAACTCAGACTTGAAAGTAGGGGATATCGTTGAAGTAATGGTTGATCAACGTGAAGATAAAAATGGTCAATTAATTTTATCTCACAAAAAAGCTCGTACATTAAATGCATGGGATGCTGTTAATAAAGCACACGATTCTCAAGAAATCGTTAACGGTTACATCAAAGCTCGTACTAAAGGTGGTATGATCGTTGACGTATTCGGAATTGAAGCTTTCTTACCAGGTTCTCAAATCGATGTTAAACCAATCCGTGATTACGAACAATTCGTAGGAAAAACTATGGAGTTCAAAGTTGTTAAAATCAACCCAGAATTCAAAAACGTAGTAGTTTCTCACAAAGCGTTAATCGAGGCTGATATCGAGGTTCAGAAAAAAGAAATCGTTGCTCAATTAGAGAAAGGACAAGTATTAGAAGGTGAAGTTAAAAACATCACATCTTACGGTGTATTCGTAGACTTAGGAGGTGTTGACGGTTTAATCCACATTACTGACTTATCTTGGTCTCGTATCAACCACCCATCTGAAATCTTAGAAGATGGACAAAAAATCAACGTTGTAATCTTAGATTTCGACGAAGATAAATCTCGTATCCAATTAGGTATTAAACAATTAGAAGCTCATCCATGGGATGCTTTAGATGCTGATATCAAAGTTGGTGATAAAGTTAAAGGAAAAGTAGTTGTTTTAGCTGACTACGGTGCATTCGTTGAGGTTGCTCCAGGTGTAGAAGGTTTAATCCACGTTTCTGAAATGTCATGGTCTACTCACTTACGTTCTGCTCAAGATTTCGTAAAAGTAGGTGATGAGGTTGAAGCAGTAGTTTTAACTTTAGATAGAGAAGAAAGAAAAATGTCTTTAGGTATCAAACAATTAACTCCAGATCCTTGGACAGATATTACAACTAAATACCCAGTAGGTTCTACTCACAAAGGTAAAGTTCGTAATTTCACTAACTTCGGTGTATTCGTAGAATTAGAAGAAGGTGTTGACGGATTAATCTACATTTCTGACTTATCTTGGACTAAGAAAATCAAACACCCATCAGAATTCTGTGCAGTTGATGATATCTTAGACGTAGTAGTTTTAGAATTAGACGTAGAAGCTCGTCGTTTATCTTTAGGTCACAAACAATTAACTGAAAACCCATGGGATCAGTACGAAGCTAAATATGCAGTAGGTACAGTTCACACAGGAGTTGCAGTTGATGTATTTGACAAAGGTGCTACAGTTCAATTCGAAGATGCTGACGTTGAAGCTTTCGCTCCAGCTCGTACATTAGAGAAAGAAGACGGATCTCGTATCAAAAAAGGTGAAGAAACATCTTTCAAAGTTATCGAGTTCAACAAAGAATTCCGTCGTGTAGTAGTTTCTCATACAGCAACTTTCCGTGAGGAAGAAGTTAAAGCTGAGAGATCATCTAACAACAATAACAACAACAATTCATCTAATACAATCGAAACTTCTACTTTAGGAGATATCGATGAATTAGCTGCATTGAAAAAGAAAATGGAAGAAGGAGGAAACTAATTCTCTAACCGAAATTTTTTAAAATAATAGAAAGGCTGCTCAATTTTGAGCAGCCTTTTCTTTTGAATAAAGATGTTTTTTCTGGAATTTAAAATGAATTTAATTTACAGTTTAAAATAATATCAAGAATAAGATACAATTTTTAATATATTTTTTGAATATTATTCAAAATAATCTTAATTTTGCAGTCGAAATGGAAAAGATAGAATTTAATTTAGATGCTACTGATTTGAAAATCATGCGATTAATGCAAGATAATGCACGCATTAACAATGCAGATATCGCAAGAGAATTGGGAATGGCACCTTCTGGAATATTAGAACGTGTGAAAAAGCTTGAAAATAAGCAAGTTATTTTGGCTTATCACGCAAAAATAAATCCAGTGGCAGTTGGACAAAAATTACTTTCGTATATGTTTATCAAGACCGTAGATATTATCGGCGATGAAACAGTAGGAAGACAACTTGCCGAAATTCCAGAAGTTTTAGAGGTTCATGATATTGCTGGAGAAGATGGTTATCTAATCAAAGTGAGAACTTCTGATAACGAAGGTTTGGTGGAATTGATGCGCAAACATTTGAGTAAAATTGGCGGAATCACTTCTACGCGTACAACTATAGTTTTACAAACAATAAAAGAAGAACAAAATATCGTTATACCAACGATTTAAAAAATAGAGATTGAATGAAAGGGAATCAACCAAGTAAGTGACTGATTATTGCAGCGTATTTCGTGGTTTATGTAGTTTGGGGATCAACTTATTTTTTTATAGATAAGGCTTTGCATGGTTTTAGTCCGTTTATTTTGGGTTCGTTTCGCTTTATTGCGGCGAGCACAATGTTGATGGGATATTGTAAATTGAAAGGTTACAAGCTGTGGGATAAACAAATAGTGAAACAATGTATGTTTACAGGTTTTATGTTGTTGTTTATTGATATGGCTGGGATTATTTGGTCCGAACAATTTTTACCAAGTGGAATTGTTGCAATTATGGCAGCATCGGCAGCAATTTGGTTTATTGTCTTAGATAAACCGAAATGGAAACAAAATTTTTCAAGTATTCCTACGATTTTAGGTGTTTTGTTAGGTTTTGTTGGAGTTTTGATGTTATTCTATGAACAAACAATCACTGTGCACGCAGATGCAGATCAGCAGTTCTTAAATATGATTGGGTTGATTGTTCTGATCTTTTGTTCGATTGCTTGGACGTTAGGTTCTTTGTATTCAAAATATGTAACAGAAAAGCAGAAAAAAGAAGTTACAAAGCCAAAAGAAGATTTGAACATCATGGTCAAAACGGCTTGGCAAATGATTACTGCTGGTGTTTTGTTTAATACAGTTGCAATCTTCAATGGAGAATATGCTAATTTCAATTTTGCGAATGTAGTGACAGAAGATTGGTTGGCAATGGTTTATTTAACAACTTTTGGCTCTATTCTTGCTTTTGGTTCTTACGTTTGGTTGTTACAATATCGTCCAGCTGTAGAAGTTTCTACATATGCGTATGTAAACCCTATTGTAGCCGTTGCATTGAGTTATTTTTTTACAGATGATGTCGTAACTCATTTGCAGATTTATGGTTTGGCAGTAATTTTGTTCAGTGTTTTATTAATGAATTGGAATTTATACAAAAACACGAAATTAGTTCAAAAAATTCTGCATTTTGTTTCTCGTAAACATTATGCGCATTAAATATTATGATGATTATTAATAAGAAAGCTTCTCGATTTCGAGAAGCTTTTTTTGTATTATTGAGTTTTAAAATTAATAATTAATAATTAATTCATTGTTGTCTAATTTTAATGGGTAGCCATCTTCTGATTTGAAACCATTTGAAATTACAAATTCATATTCTTTAGTTGGAGTTAATTCCATAGTTATTACGAATGTAGTGTTATCATTAGAGAAATTGATTTTTGTAAACTTAGGACTATACTCTTTTCCTTTTTTTGAGAATCTTATTGAATATTCTTTTGGATTCATTGGTTTAGAAAATATAATTTTAAATTCTTTGATAGATGAATCTATATTTGTTGAACCATTTTCGAAAGGCTCAATTTTTATGATATAAGGTTGTTTTTTTTCGTATTCTTTTATTAATTGATCTTTATCAAAACCTTCTTCGTAAAAACCAGATTTTCTTAGAAAATTTTCAACTTCTTTTTCATCTTGATAATTCAGTTCAATAATATCTTTTATCGCTTGTTTTTTATTTTTAGCTTGATTGTAATATGATTTACATATTTCATATCCAATAAAATATCCCAGATCAGCAGCTTCACCCTTTTGTCCTCCATTGTATAACCAATTTGAAAAATCATCTATAAACATCTCTTCTTTAAATTGTTTTTTCAAATCATCGAAGTGCTGTTTTCCATAAAAAATATATTGTTTTTCAATTGGTTCTCCTAAAACAAGCTCTGTAATAAAATCGCACGAACCTTCTTTTAGGGTATGGTGTAATAATGAGTTGTTTTCATTTGGTTTTTGTTGTGTGTGTACATATTCATGAATATTTAGTGAAATAATATTATCAAGTGATTGCTTCGCAAAAACATTTTTTAGCCAATCATTTTCAAATTCTGAAACATCTGTTTTTGGAATTCCTGTAGCGATTTCAGAACCAACTAAAACCATATTTTCATATAAAGTTCCACCTGAACGCAAGCCACCAATTGTAAAATACATTTCTCCTTCTTTTAGCTCAGGATATAGTTTTTTTAGTTTTTTTACAGCTTTAGTTAATTCTTTTGTTTTATTTTTTATGGTAAGTGTATTAGGTCTAATAGAATTCCAAAACTTAGGATAATTATCAATAAGTTTAATATAAAGAGTATCATTATAATCTCTTACTTTCATAAAGGATTTTAAACCTTTTGTCCCTTTATCAATGTATAAAGTATTAATGAATTTTATTTTTTGTGAATAATTATTTGTAGTTTGAATACTATCAAAAGCTATCCAGAAATTATCTATATCAGAAGTGTAAATTTTATTAGCTATTGAATTTTGTCCAAATGAAATACTCGTAAGAATAAAAAATATTAAAGCTAAAGTTTTATTTTGCATATTGTGTTTTTATATGAGATGTCAATTTAATCAAAAAGTTACAAAATGATTCAAAAAAAAAAGCAGCTCTTCTCAGAACTGCTTTTGTATATTGTGATGAATTATTTCTTACAATTTAGTACATTTTACAATTTCCAAACCGTATTGCGTCGTATGTGGTTCTTCTAAAGTGCGTGTAATCAAATTCATTTTTTGGATGCCTAAATCTTTGATGATTTGAGAGCCAATTCCGTGATCTTTTTCATCGGCTGGTAAAACACCTGATTTAGATTTTCCTTCAGAAAAACTTTTGAAAATCTCTAATTTTTGTTCAATCAACTCAGAACTTTGAATGTTATTAATAAAAATTACAACACCTTTTTCTTCTTCATTGATGATGTTCATTGTTTTTTCTAACAATGGTGTTTCGCCGTTTTGTAAAGCGCTAAACAAATCATAGTAGCTATTTGTCGATTTTACACGAACTGGAACTACATCATCTTTTGTCCATTTTCCTTTTTTCAAAGCGAAGTGAACTTGATTATTTGTTGTTTGTTGATAAGCGATTAATTCATATTCTCCGAATCTTGTTTTTGCAGGAAATTGCTCGATACGTTTTACCAAGGATTCATTTTCTAATCGGTAAGCAATCAAATCTTCAATCGAAACAATTTTAAGATCAAATTTCTTTGCAATCTCTAACAATTCTGGCAAGCGAGCCATTTCTCCATCTTCTTTCAAGATTTCGACAATACATCCAGCAGGATAATATCCTGCCATGCGTGCCAAATCAACAGCAGCTTCTGTATGTCCCATTCGAACCAAAACTCCACCATCTTTTGCAATTAATGGGAAAATATGTCCTGGTTTTCCTAAATCATCTGGATTTGTATTTTCGTCAATTAAAGCTTGAATAGTTTTAGAACGATCAGAAGCCGAAATTCCTGTCGTACATCCGTGACCTTGTAGATCCACAGAAACCGTAAAATTAGTTTCGTAAATTGCAGTATTGTGCCCAACCATAAGGTCCAAACCTAATGCTTTACATCTTTGTTGTGTAAGTGGTGTACAAACTAATCCGCGTCCGTGCGTAACCATAAAGTTAATAACTTCTGGCGTTGCAAATTCGGCGATACATAGGAAATCTCCTTCATTTTCACGATCTTCATCGTCAACTACAATGATAACTTTTCCTTGTTTTAAATCTTCTAAAGCTTCTTCAATTGTGTTTAATTGAGATGATCTATTTTCCATTGTTTTATGTTATTGATAACGAGAATGCTCCTCGTTTTTGTTTGTTTTCTTAAACTTATTAAAGTATTTTACAATTGGATCAACGTAAATACTGATATCAAATAATCCAGAATCTTGATTGGCTTTGTAACTAAACAAAATAGAGAACGGAAGCGCAATAATATTAGCTGCCCAAGCGGCAAAAGTTGGATCTAATTTTCCGTTTTTCGCCATATTTTCTGCCGAGAAATTAAGAATGAAATAAATAACGAAAATGATAATTGAGATGACAACTGGCATTCCAATTCCTCCTTTTTTTACGATTGCACCTAATGATGATCCAATCAAAAAGAAAATAATACATGTTACTGCATACGAGAAATTTCGTTGGTAATGAATATTTACTTTTGAATATAACTTTTCTCTGTTTACAATTTCTTGTTCAGAAAACGTCATATTTTCTTGATCACGATTTACCATTTGTATAGCTTGATTAAGCACTTGATCTTGTTCTTGACGATTTCGCTCTTTCAAGTCAAAAATCATATTTGTTTTTACCGTATCAATATCTTTTATTTTGATTGAATAGAAATAGTTTTGATTAAACATATTCGTTTTCAAATCTTTGTAATACTTCTTATAATCTGTGTTTAATGAATCGATAAGATGTCTTAAACCTTTTCCGTCCAAATATTTATAAGAGTTTCCTGGGTCTTCGTCTTTACCAGAATTTAAAATATCCGAAATGTCAATATAATAGTTTAATGTATCAAATTTAGTATATTGATTTTCTTGACGTTTGCGTTGATCAAAGTTTTTATTTTTGATATTATCGGTATAAGCAATTCCATCAAAAAGTTCCATTTTTAGATAATGATTATCGTTTTTGTCTGGCGCAAGATTTCCTCTTTTAGAAATAATTGTCATCGTATTTTCACCAAACGGTGCATTTTGATGAACAAAAACATCTTCTAATTTTTCTGAATTTTCACCCGAAACTTTATTTATTTTCATTTGAAATCCTGGAACGGTTTCGATAAAAACGCCTTCTTTCATACTTACCGTTGGTTTGGTTTGTAAGATATTGAAGTACATTGTTCGCGCTTTTTGTTGGGAATAAGGCATTACTTTGTCCCCGAAAAAATACAATCCGACAGACATTAAAGCAACTAACGTAAACAATGGTGCAAGGATTCTGGTAAGTGAAATTCCAGACGCTTTCATTGCAGCTAATTCGTATCGTTCTCCAAAACCTCCCATGGTCATGATAGACCCCAAAAGGATTGTAAGCGGTAATACAAGCTGAATAACGTTAATTCCTAACCAAAAAAGTAATTCGGTAATAGTGTACCATTCTAAACCTTTTCCAACAAATTTTTCCATTTGTTGCCATGCAAATTGCACGATAAAGATGAAAAATAGAACACTAAATATGAAAAAAAATGGACCTAAAAAGGTCTTGATTATATACCAGTCAAGTTTTTTTAACATTGATTATAATTGAGTAATCATATAGCCTTGCGACTTATATTTCTTTTGGTCAAAGTTAAAGTAACTTTTGTGAATAAGTAAATTTTGAACGTAATCTTTTACAATGATTGATGTTGTATCACCATTTTTACCATATTCCTTGTAATCGTAGATTTCATTATTCGCTGTATTGACTCCTAAAACCGAATATTTGATTGTTGAAGTTTTAGTTGGAGTTAATTTTATATACTGAATTGTTTTTCCTCCAACCGTTTTTTTATCTGTTAAAGCGTAGGTGAAATTAGTACGATACGTGTTCAAAACTTTAGTTGGTGTTAAGAAATCATCTGTGTTAGATGCATCAGAAATAGTTACTTCTTTGTCATCTTTTGCAATTGTATATAATTTTGTTCCTGTAAAAATTTGGTTGATATCGCCTACATTCAAGTTAAATTTTTGCTTCATTGCAAAAACTTCTCCCGAACGACTTGTTGATTTTCCATTTGCATTATGGCTAAAATCAAATTTGATGTAATACGAGTTTGCGTTGGTATATTTAGCGTAAACTTTGTCTAAGATTTGTTTTGCTGATTGAGCGTTTAATGTTCCAACCCCTACTAATAAGAGTATGAAAGAATAGATTATCTTTTTCATACAATTTAATTTTCTATCTGTTTTTAATAAATTTTAGTTCAAATTATTCAACAACTGTTCCAAACTCATGTCATCTTGTATCAATACCTGTCTTGCTTTACTTCCTTCGAAAGGACCAACAATTCCAGCAGCTTCCAATTGATCAATTAATCGTCCGGCGCGATTATATCCTAATTTTAATTTTCGTTGTAATAAAGACGCGGAACCTTGTTGATTCATTACAATTAATCGTGCAGCATCTTCAAAAAGTACATCACGATCAGATAAATCAATATCTAAATTAGATCCACCTTCTTCACCAACATATTCTGGTAAATGCATTGCATCTGGATAACCACGTTGTTCACCAATAAATTCGGTGATTTTATCGACTTCTGGTGTATCAACAAACGCACATTGTAAGCGAATTAATTCGTTTCCAGTGGTGTACAACATATCACCTTTACCAATTAATTGATCGGCTCCTTGCGAATCTAAAATCGTTCTCGAATCGATTTTTGACGTTACACGGAAAGCGACACGTCCTGGGAAATTGGCTTTAATTGTTCCTGTAATCACATTTACAGACGGACGTTGAGTTGCAACAATCAAGTGAATACCAACAGCACGAGCCAACTGAGCTAAACGAGCAATCGGTAATTCAACTTCTTTACCAGCTGTCATAATCAAATCTGCAAACTCATCCACGATTAATACAATATATGGTAAGAATCTGTGACCAGCTTCTGGATTTAATTTACGTTGTTTGAACTTCGCGTTATATTCTTTGATATTTCGAACGAAAGCATTTTTCAATAATTCGTAACGATCATCCATTTCAATACAAAGTGAATTTAACGTGTTAATTACTTTTGTATTATCTGTGATAATTGCTTCTTCCGAATCTGGTAATTTTGCTAAATAATGACGCTCGATTTTAGAATATAAAGTAAGCTCAACTTTCTTAGGATCGACCATCACAAACTTTAATTCAGATGGATGTTTTTTATAGATTAACGAAGCAATAATTGCATTCAAACCAACCGATTTACCTTGTCCCGTTGCACCAGCCATCAACAAATGAGGCATTTTTGCTAAATCGGCAACAAAGGTTTCGTTCGTAATTGTTTTCCCGAAAGCAATTGGCAATTCCATATCAGCATTTTGGAACTTTTGAGAAGCAATTACCGAATGCATGGAAACCATCGAAGGATTAGAATTTGGAACCTCAATACCAATTGTTCCTTTTCCAGGAATCGGCGCAATAATACGAATACCAAGCGCAGCCAAACTTAAGGCAATATCGTCCTCAAGATTTTTGATTTTAGAAATACGAACACCAGCTTTTGGTACAATTTCGTACAATGTAACTGTAGGACCGATTGTTGCAGAAATTTCATCGATTCCGATTCCATAGTTTCCTAAGGTTTCGACAATTCTATTTTTGTTCGTTTCTAATTCTTTTTGATCAATTAAGGTATTTCCGTTGTCATATTTTTTTAACAATGAAATAGGAGGAAATTGATAATTTGGTAAATCTAAACGTTGATTGTATTCACCTTGCTCTTGTACCAATCGAGCAGAAGTCGCTTCAAATTCTTCTTCTTCATCAACGTGTTGAACTTTTAATTCTAATCCATTTTCAGAAGAGTTTTGAGTTGGTTGAATTTCTGTTTCTAAATTTTCTTCATCATTAATTGATAAAAAATCTACTTGATTATTTTCTTCCTCATCATCTGCCAAATCTTCAACCACTAATTCTGTAATATTAAGTGGAGTTTCTTCGATTGTTTCTTCCTCTTTTGGTTGATTAATTTTAAATTCTTGATGAAATGCTTCGTTTGGATTTACTTTATGAGATTGAATTGCTTCTTTCTCTTGTTGTTCTATCAATTCTAATTCTTGCGATAAACTATCTTCTTGTTGCTTTTCAGCATCTTGATTGAATTTATTTATCTTTTCTTGTTCTTCTTTTTCCTTACGTTTTCTTAATTCAAGCTGTTCTCTCTTGATTTTTTCTTGCTCTTTTTCTATGCGCTCAATTTCTTTTTGTTTCGCACGTTCTTCCATTTTTTCTTGGATAGATTGATACGTCATTCGGAAATGAATGACACAATAAATCAATAAACTAACGAAAAGCAATAAAATTACACCCCATTTACCAATAAAGCTATTTAGGAAATCATTAATTTCAAATCCCATTACGCCAGAAAACATGTGTTGAGTTGGTAAAATACAACCAAAAAATATTGGCAACCAAATCATGAAGAAAATGCTTTGATAAAGCGTTGTGAAAGGCTTAATTTTTTTCCAATTTGTAGCAACTTTAACTCCTAAGAGAATAAAGAAGACTGGGACAAAAAATGAAACAATTCCGATTCCTTGCAAAATGAATGTTTCACCTAATAATGCGCCAAACTTCCCGAAAATATTTTCGGCGGTTTGACTTTTATCTAATAAATCAGAGATTTGGCTCTGATCCATAAAACCATTAAAAAAATAAGAAATAAACGAAGCTAATAGTAATAAACCGATTACTAAAAACAGTATACCTATAATTGTTTTGACGATTTGTTTTTTAGGAGTTTTTGGTGTTTCCTGTGTGTTTTTTATAGCCATTTTAAGGTTGAGTATAATTGAAGCAAAAATAATAAATCTAAAAGTACGAATCTAACGAAAAGTATTTAATTTTATATAAAATGATAAAGACTAAGATGATTTAATTTTTTTTTATGATGAATACAGAAAGCCCTTTTTTTATTTTATCCTTATTATTTGGTCTAATATTTATAATTATGGGAATTGTACAATTAATTTTTCCTGCAAAAAATATTAATCCATTATATGGTTATAGGTCAAACTTATCAATGAAAAATATTGAGAATTGGAATTTTGCACAAAAATATTCCAGAAAAATTATGTTTTATTTTGGAGTAATTTTTTTATTAATTGCCTTATCAGGACTTTTATTTGAAATAAATTACATCTTTGCTTCAATTATTTCACTAGGTTGTATGACTACCTTTTGTTTTTTAACATTCGTTTTGACAGAAAAAAAATTAAAAAAAATGAATAGATTTAATTCTTAAAATTATAACCATTATATTTGCCAATAGTATGGAAAATTTTGTTGTTTCAGCCAGAAAATATCGCCCGTTAAATTTTGAAGATGTAGTTGGACAAGCGTCTATTACAAATACTTTGGAGCAAGCGATAAAGTCAAATCAATTGCCACAAGCTCTTTTATTTTGTGGACCAAGAGGTGTTGGAAAAACAACATGTGCTCGAATTTTAGCGCGTAAAATCAACGAAGAAAATGGAGTAGAAGGCGATCAAGATTTTGCTTTCAATATTTTTGAGTTGGATGCGGCGTCTAATAATTCGGTTGATGATATCAGAAATTTAATCGATCAAGTGCGTATAGTTCCTCAAATTGGGAAATATCGTGTCTACATTATTGATGAGGTTCATATGTTGTCAACAGCGGCTTTCAATGCGTTTCTGAAAACGTTAGAAGAGCCACCTGCACATGCAATTTTTATTTTGGCAACTACAGAAAAACATAAAATTATTCCTACTATTCTTTCTCGTTGTCAGATTTATGATTTCAAAAGAATTGGAGTTGAAGATATCAAAGGACATTTGAAAAATGTTGCTGAAAAAGAACAAGTAACTTTTGAAGATGATGCATTGCATTTGATTGCTCAAAAAGCTGATGGTGCCTTACGCGATTCATTGTCAATCTTTGATAGAATGGCAACTTTTACGAATAAAAATTTGACTTATTCTTCTGTTGCAGAAAATTTGAATGTATTAGATTACGATTACTATTTCAAGATGACAGATGCGTGTTTGGAAAATGATATTCCGCAAGCGATGTTGCAACTGAATGATATTTTGAACAAAGGTTTTGATGCTCATTTATTTATTTGTGGTTTGGGTGCTCATTTCCGAGATTTATTGATGGCGAAAACAGCTAATACAGTAAGTTTGTTGGAAGTTGGTGAGCGTATAAAAGCAAAATATTTGGAACATGCGCAAAAATGTTCGGCAACGTTTTTATTTGGAGCAATCGAAATTTGTAATGAAGCAGATTTAAACTACAAATCGAGTAAAAATCCACGTTTAACAGTTGAAATTGCACTGATGCAATTGGCTTCGTTAACAGCAGAAGAAAACGGGCTTAAAAAAAAAAGTATAGGATAGTTCCGCCAACGTTTTATTTTTCTGAACAACAAACTTCTAAAATTGAAGTTCCTCAAGTTCAGCAAAATAATTCTATTCCACAAAATGGACAAACTCCGCAGCAGGTAAATACGCAACATGCTAAAACTTCGATTTCTGAAGAAGTCAAAGAATATACGCGTGCTTCAAAACCGATCAGAACAAATGGTAATTCGTCGTTTAGTCTTAAAATGGCTTTGCCTGGGGCAAAAGTTGAAGAACATCAGGAAGAGATTTTACGAAATGATTTACCTCGAGAAAAGTTTACATTGGATCAAGTAAAAGAAGGCTGGAAAAGATTTTTGGATCGATTAAAAATCGAACATAATATTCCGTCTTATAACGCTTTGATGACAACAGAACTTGGTTTGGAAGGTGATGAAATTATTTTCGAATTTACTTCGCATTCATCAGAACAAGAGTTTGAGGAATACCGCGATCGAATTAGAAATAGTTTGAGAGCATTCCTTAAGAATCACTATTTTAGTATTCAGATTAAGTTTTCTGAGAAGGAAGCAACGAATCATATCTTATCAAACAAAGAGAAATTTGAGAAATTATCAGATAAAAACCCTATTTTGTTAAAATTAAAAGAAGAATTTGGTTTAGATTTGTATGATTAATGAAAGTTTCTTATTAAACTTGCAATAAATTTTTATAAATAATGAAAAAAGTTCTTTTAGGGATTTTTGTTGTTGCGTCGTTAGTGTCTTGTAACAAAGGAAAATCTGTAGACAAATTAGAAAGCGAAGATCAAAAAGCTTCTTATGCTTTCGGAACTGGTCTTGGTGAGCAAATCAAAGGTCTTGGAGGACGTTTAGTTGAAACTGATAGTATCAACTACGATCAATTAGAAAAAGGGATCCGCGATTACTTAAAAGCAGGTAAAGAAGGTAGAGAATCTTACGCGATTGGTCAACAAGTTGGTCAGCAAATTGAGACGGTTATTAACCAACAACAATTAGATCAAATGGACAAGGATATTATTGTTCAAGGGATTATGGATGTTGTACGTCACAAAAAATTGTTGATTACACAAGAAGCGGGAATGGGAATTTTAGATACGTATGCAAAAAATCACCAACAAAACTTGGTTAAGAAAAATGCAGACGAGTCTAAAAAATTAGTAGACGAGAAGAAAAAAACTTCTGGTGCTAAAACAACTGCTTCTGGATTAGTTTATGTTGTAGAAAAAGAAGGAACAGGTGCTAAACCAAACATTAATAGTATTGTTAAAGTAAAATATACTGGTAAAATTTTAGCTACTGGTAAAACTTTTGACAGTACAGATAAAAACCCTGAAGCTAAAGGAGGTGTAGAATTTCCTTTGAACCAAGTTATTCCAGGATGGTCAGAAGGTTTACAATTAATGTCTAAAGGATCTAAATACAAATTCTATATTCCAGCTAACTTAGGTTACGGTGAAATGGGAGCTCCTGGAGGACAAATTGGACCAAACCAAGCATTAGAGTTCGAAGTAGAATTAGTAGACTTTAAAGAAGGTCAACCAGCGCCACAAGGTCAACCAGGTGCGCAAGGAGGACAAGGTTTATCTGAAGAGCAAATTAAAGAATTACAAAAACAATTCGAAGCTCAAGCACAACAAGGTAAATAATCATCGATTAGATATAACAAAAAAATCCACTCAATTGAGTGGATTTTTTTTATGGATTAATTTTTAAATTATTTCAAATATTTAAAAATTTGATTTGCTTCTACAGAACCTTTTTTGATTGTAACAAGATTTTTATCCTTGTCGAATAAATAAAATGTAGGAATAGAAGTTGGTTGAAAAATTGGACCAAATTCGTAATTAGAATCATATAATAATTCTACATTTTTATTGTTTACAAAATTAGATGCGTGCTCTTTTAGGAAAGGGATAGCGTCTTTTGCTTCGTATTCAGAAACCAAAATAATCTGAGTGTTTTTTAAATGTTCTTCGTAATTATTGCTAAAATGATTCAAGGCTAATTGGCAGTGAATACATGTTGGCGAATATAAAACGATTAACGTTTGTTTTCCTTTTTTGATATCTTTTGAACTGAAAATTCCTTCGGATTGCATTTTTACAAAAGAAAATTCTGGAATAGATTTTAGCGTATTTTCTGTTTGTGCAAATGTAAAAATCGAACAAAAGAATATCAATAAAGCAGTAATTTTTGTTTTCATGTTTTAAGAAAAATTTTGACGAAAGTTAGTCAATTCTATCCAAAATAAAAACGACAGTTTATAAAACTGTCGTTTTCCTATTAAATAAATGCTAAAAATATGTTTAACTCTGAGAAAATTAGAATTTGAAATTTACTTGTGCAGCCATATTAAATGGATCGATTTGGTTGATGTAACCTCCACGGAAGTAAGAATTGTATCCTAACTGATCTGTAATGTTATTAAAGAATAAACGGAAGTCAAATCTTTTCATAGAATATCCAACTTGCGCATTTAATGTATAATAATCTGGCAATAAGAAAGGTTTGCTTCCTCCGTAGAAATTACCATGAGCATCACGATCTAAACTTTGTTCGTTAGATGGTCTTGAACCTACGTAGTAAACACCAGCAGAAACAGTGAAACCATTCAAGAAATTATTTTCAATAAATTTATATTGAACCCAAGCATTTGCTGTATTGTAAGGCGCATTAGATGGTCTTGAATCTTCTACATATTGAGGAGAATCGTGGTAACCAGCATCTAAGTATGCATATCCTAACATAACTTGTAAGTTTGGTAATGGACGACCAGCAACTTCAAACTCGATACCTTTACGTCTCAAATTACCAGCTTTTTCGTATAAACCAGTTGCTGTTTGATTTTCGTATGTTTCGAATGTTAAGTTATCGTTGTTCATGTTGAAGTAAACTACGTTTGCACGTAAACGGTCGTTGAACCATTGTGTTTTAACACCAACTTCTACTTGATCTGTAACAGAAGGTCCAGCTTTGCTTCCATCAGTCATAATGTTTAAAGCAGAGCGTAAACTTGTGTTTGTTGCATAAGTAATGTAAGCATTTACATTTCTCCAAGGAGAAACAACTAAACCAACAACAGGATCTACAACACCATCGTGGTTATCGATTAAATAGCTATAACGTAAACCTCCAACAAATGTGATTAAATCTTTATAAGAGAAATGATGTTGTGTCATAAATCCGTAAGAATAACCTCTTGATAGATTTGTTTTGTCTTTGTTCCAAGCTAATTTAGCTTCTTGCTCAGGAGTTAAGTTGATCGAATGGTTAATATCTTTGAAAACATCAATTTGATCAATAGTTCCGATACCATCTGCAGTTCTTGTTTCTAAACGGTTGATTGTATAATCATATCCAGCTTGCCAATTCCATTTGAAATCACCAAATCTCATATCTTTACCAATCAAGTCAATTTGTAAAGTCGAGTTTCTATCATCTCTAAAAGAACGACCTAATCCACGATTACGAATGTTATATTCTGTACTTCCTTTTGGTGAAGCTAACGTTGCTCCTAATTGGTCACTGTTGTAGAAGTTACTAAAGTAAGCAACTCTAGCACTAATATTATTTGTTAACTGTCTTGTAATACGAGCAGCGTAAGAATAGTTTTTGATTTCGGTATTATCGATATCATATCCCATAAATTTATCACCGATATCGTATAAAGCTTCAGTAAAATTATCTCCTAAATTGATAGTTCCACGATCTGGCGTTTTATCTCCTTTGTAATAATCAAACTCAGCAACAAATTCAGTTTTATCATCAATTTTCCAAGCCATAGATGGATTTACATAGAAAGAATTACTGTTAATAACATCTCTATAACTATCTCCATTGTTATATGAACCTGTTAAACGGAAAGCTAAATTTTTATCTTCTGTAACTGTTCGTTGAATATCATATGTAGAACGGAAAGTATTCCAGCTTCCATATTGAGCAGAAATATGTCCTTGGTTGATGTAACGTGGCGTTTTTGTTGTAACGTTAATTACACCTCCAGCAGAACCTAATCCATTTCCAATTCCTTGTGTAACCGCAGCAGAACCACGAATAACTTGAATAGATTCTACACCAGCCATATCAATAACAGCAGATCCTGTACGGAAATCAGAGTCCATACGAACACCATTTTTTAAGACAGGAACTCCTCTATATCCACGAATAGACATCGACTCGCGAATACCTCCATAACTTCCAAATAACGTAACACCTGGTACATTACGAGTAGCATCTGTAATTGTTTGTGCACCTTGTTCTTCAATTAACTTTTCAGAAATAATTGAAATAGATTGAACTTGATTTTGAGGATTTGCAGGAAAACGTGTAATTGTTTCTAAACCTCTTTGATTCTTGTTACGATCTCCAAAAATTTCAACTTCTTGTAGATTGCTAATTGAATCTTTTTTCTCTTTCGTTGTTTCTTGAGCAAATGCCGTAGAAAAACTAAGCAGAGTAATTGACGCAAGTAGAAGATTATTTCGTTTCATATGTTATATATATTTATTCTAAATAAAATTAATAGTGCAAATTTAATTAGACTTAGTATAAATAAAAAAAAGAAATCGACTGATAGATATCATCTATCAGTCGATTTTGTTAAATATTTTAAGAAAATGGATGTTTACTCGAAAAAAGAGAAGTGTACGTTTCCGTATTTTTTGTGTTGTACAAAGTTTGGATGCTCTTCAAAAGAAATGCTTGATGGGTGTTCTAAAACAAAATTTCCACCTTCTTCTAACCATTGATTATCGATAACCAAATTTGGGATTTTTTTGTAAGTTTCTACATCCAAATCGTAAGGAGGATCAGCAAAAATAATATCAAACTTTTTGATTGGTTGCTTGTCCAAATATTTAATGACATCACTTTTTACAGTAGAAATAATATCATCTAATTTTAATTGTTTCGCTGTTTCGTCCAAAAATTTTACACAACCGTAGAAATTATCAACCGAAGTTACTTTTTTTGCTCCACGTGAAGCAAATTCTAATGAAATACTTCCAATTCCAGAGAATAAATCTAAAACGGTAATTTCGTCGAAATACCATTCGTTGTTTAAGATATTAAATAAAGCTTCTTTCGCGAAGTCTGTTGTTGGGCGCACCGGCAAGTTGGTTGGTGCTGTGATTCTTTTTCCTTTTAATGTTCCTGAAATGATTCGCATTCGAATAATTTATATAATGTAAAATATTGCCCAAGTTGTTTGTCTGCTTCGTTAAACGAAATATGACGCACATATTTTTGTAAAGTTTCGTAAAAATCTGGCGAATTTAAGATATCGCCAAAAGCATACAATGAAACGGTATTTGGACTAATATTTAATTGATTTAATGTATACAAAATGTAAAACAAAAAGTCTTCTTTCGTTTTTGTTTCAAATAGATTATAAAAAATAAATTCTCCATTGCTCAACACGCAAACTTCTAATTTTTGATGCATTAAATTGATATAAATTTCATCGTTTTTAGAATTAATCATTCCATAATCTACCAAGAATTTGCCCGAATGATACAAACGCGCATTTTGCAAATTCGGTAATGAAAGCAAAATATCTTTTAGTGGATAATGAATATTGTAGATAATTGATGCATCTACATTTTCCAAAGGACAATCGATCGCTAATTTTACAGGACTATAGTTAGAAAGTGATAACAATTCCTCAAAAGGTTTGTGCGCAAAGTGATTTGGAACAACATTTACAGTTGTCGACAAAAAACAAATATGCACATAATCATATTCTTGTAGCAAAGTCAAATTAGAACGCAATTCATGTTCAATCTCAATTTCCGTTTTGTTAAGATTTGTAAAATCTACCGAATAGTCATACACATCCGAGTACGAAGTCGTTTCTCCGTCGGTTGTTTTGGTAATATAACTAAGCATATCGTGAGATAGTAAAATCGCTAACGAATGTTGAGTTGTTTTTGACATAAATTTTTCTTTATCCTTGAATTTTTAACTCGTTGATTAAGATATATATTAATCCTAATGAAATCAAAAATAACAAAATTTTGAAAGCAATCTTCATACAGAAAATTTATTTTAGCAAAGATACTATAATTATTTTGTTGATTAAAGAAGCATTTCAGCCGAATCTATTTTAAATTTACAGAAATTTGAAATTAAAAATTGTGAAAAAAATAGCCGTAATTCCAGCTCGTTATGCAGCAACACGTTTTCCAGGTAAATTGATGCAACAATTGGGCGATAAAACTGTGATAAGAATGACGTACGAAAATGTTGTCGCTACTAATTTGTTTGACGATGTTTTTGTGGTGACAGATTCTGATTTAATTTTTGATGAAATTGTTTCGCACAACGGAAAAGCAATCATGAGTATCAAAGATCACGAAACAGGAAGTGATAGAATTGCTGAAGCTATACAAGATATAGAATGTGATATTATCTTGAATGTGCAAGGCGATGAACCATTTGTGAACGAAAAAGCTTTGGCAGATATTTTATCCTCTTTTGATGGAGAATTGGGAAAAACTGTAGATGTGGTGACTTTAAAAGAATCCATTACAAAGGAAGAAGATATTAACAATCCTAATTTTGTAAAAGTGGTCACTGATATTAACGATTTTGCATTTTATTTTTCGCGTTCAGCAATTCCATTTGCACGTGAAACTAATTTTACACCAAATTATTTTCGTCATTTAGGGATTTATGCGTTTAGAAAAGAAGCTTTGTTGAAGTTTTCAACACTTGAAATGCGTCAAAATGAGCGTGCAGAAAAATTAGAACAATTACGTTATTTGGAATATGGAATGAAGATTAAAGTGATTGAAACCGAATCGATAGGAGTAGGAATTGATACACCAGAAGATTTAGAGCGTGCAAAAAAGTACTTATCCACTATTGTTAAAAAATAATCTTTAAACTTTTTATGATTTATATTTGCCCTAAAATCAGCTATACTTGACGTGGAAATGAAATAATTAAGTTAATTAATACTTAAAAAATTATTTCGGTATGAATGTTGTTGTAAAATGGAGTAAATAAGTAAAATAGTGATTATGAGTGATTCATGGAAAGAATACGAAGCAGAAGGATTAATTGAAAAAAGATCCTTTTTAGTTTCAAAAGATGGTCTTGTAAAAAAATTATACACAGGACAAGATAAATACAAAATCTTAGAAGGAGCGATTAACAATGGTTATCGTGCGATTTGGGTAACAAAAGCAGACGGAAAACGTACAGCTAAATATGTACATAAAATGGTTGCCGAAACTTTTTTACCAAATAAAGACAATAAAGAATATGTAGTGCATTTGGATCATAACAAATTAAACAACGCAATGGATAATTTGAAATGGGCAACATTGGACGAATGGAAAGAGCACAACAAGGATTTATTTAGAATGATGAAAGGACGTTCTCGTTTAGACAGTATTCCAAATAGTAAGTTGACAGAAGCACAAGTTATTCGTCTGAAAAAGAAATTAATTGATCCAAATAGAAAAACAAAAATTTCTACACTAGCAAAACAATTTAATATTTCTCAAGGTCAGGTTTACCGTATTTTAAGAGGTGAAAATTGGGCTCATATAGAAGTTAAAAAAGACTAAAAGACAATATTTCTTTACAGAACTTTAAATTAGTTTTTATATCTTGTTCGACAGATTGTTAAAAATTAAAAAAGTTCTTATGTCGAAATTGACGTTTAGCGCGCTTATGATTTCATTATTTTCTGTGACTACATTTGCACAAAATGCAGAGAAAATAATCGAAACTCATATTCAAAAAACAGGAGGAGAAGCAGCTTGGAATAATTTGAACAGTATTATCCTAAAAGGAGAAGCCATTATAAATGTTGGAGATTCTTATCCAATGATTGTTTATCATCAACGCCCTTACAACAAAAAAGTAGTGTTTGTGATGAATGGAAAAGAAATCTTGAACGAAGGATATGATGGTAGAATGGGATGGACATACAGTGAAGTTGCTAAGAAAAATGTAGCTGTAAAAGATTATAAACCAGACTCTTTTGATTCGGATATTTTGAAATATAAACAAAAAGGATTTAAAGTAAAATACTTAGGTGTAGATAAATACGATCAAAATAATAGCTGTTACAAAATAGAATTAACAAAAAATACAAATTCTACAATATATTGTTTTGATAAAAATTCGTACGAAATTGTAATGGAAAAAAATAAAGACGAAACACTTTATTACTCTAATTTCAAGACGTATAACGGATTATCTTTTGCCACAAAAGTGGTAGGAAAACCAGTTGATGGAGGAGAATATGTGATTAAATTTAATGACATAAAAATCAACCCAGCAATAGATAAGAAAAATTTTAAATTCTAAATATATAAAAAGTGGTTCATCAAGAATCACTTTTTTATTTCTGTTGATTTATACTGCTTAGGTAGTATAAGTTTTTTACTTTTGTACTCTGAATGAAGAAATTAAAATATGGCTTTAGACTCTATATTTGATCAAAATAAAAAATACGAGAAGAGCTTTTTTCTAAGATTATTAGAGAAAGCAAGAAAAGATTATCCAGATTCAATTTCTTTTATAGATGATCTAATTTCTAAACTTCAAAATAACCCTACATATCGATTAATTTTTCGCGAAAAACTTCAAAATACATTCGGGAAAATCAATTTCGTTAGCTATTTAGTAGATAGTGGAATTCATCTGGAAGATAATTTATTATCCATTTTTCGAAAGAAAATAATGGATTCTCTTTTACCAGATATCGAAGATAATAATGAATTAACTTCTGTGGTAAATGAGATTTTTTATAATTCGAAAAACTTATCAGCAATCCGAATTATTCCAAGAGATCGTTGGCGAAAATTTTTCGAAGTATTGTATCAAGATATCGAACCAGATAATTTTAAAGGAAACGTTAACAATATTCAGAATCAGCTTTTACAAGCAATTTCTATTTTGACGGTTCGTATTACTGGAGGATTTTCGGATAAAGAAATGATGCGTTACAGTAACGAGGTTAATTATCTTGATAATCCATTCTCTAAACTTTCGATGCAGATTAGTAACATTATCGAAAATCCACAAGCTGGCTTTGATATGTTAGAAATCAAAGAAAGTATTTCGAAATGTAAACATTTGTTAAATGATATTTTAACACAAAAAGATTACAAAGGAATTTCATTGAAAGTTGCATCAAAAATCAATCGTTTGCAACAACAATTAGTTCGTTTGCAAACAATTTTAAATAGTTATAATGAACTAAGATTACACGGAATAATTTCTTTCTATAGTCTTGCAACAAAGAAATGGGTTGAATTTTATGCACCAAAGAATTTTATGAGTAATCAGTTAGGTTCTACGGTTTATTTAATCACTTTCTTAGTTACTTATCATAATGGTAAGACAGGAGAAAAATATATTACGCAGACAGCCAAAGAGTATAACAAGATGTTTTGGACAGCTTGTGGAGGTGGTTTTATTGTTTCTTTTTTGTGTTTTATCAAAACCGGAATTGGAAATATACATGATACATCGCCATTGTTTAAAGCATTTTTCTTTAGTATTAATTACGCTGTTGGTTTCTGTACGATTTATTTGACACATATGACGCTTGCTACAAAACAGCCTTCTATGACAGCAGCTCGTTTAGCTCGTTCGCTTGTGCCGACTTCTGGTTCTGAACTGAATGTGAAAGATTTTACAACTTTATTTGCGCAATTAGTAAGAAGCCAAATGATTGCTTTTTTAGGAAATGTTGTTGCAGGTTTTGTGGTTTCATTAGGAATATTTTATTTACTCAACGAAATCTTAGGATTAGAAGTTTTAAAATATTCTAAAGCGTATCATTATTGGGAAGAATTGGTGACAATGGATTGGCATATTTTTTACTTTGGAGCAATTGCTGGAGTCTTCTTATTCCTTTCAGGATTAATTTCGGGAATAACAATTAATAATCAACGTTTTCATAATATTCCAGAACGTATTTATAATCATCCCATTTTGAAGAAATCATTTTCAGAACGTAGACGAAGAAGAATTTCGAATTGGTTTGAGAAAAATATGGGTGGAGTTGTAGGTAATGTTGCATTCGGTTTTATGATGGGATGTGCTTTTTTGATTGGTGATTTTACTGGTCAACCTTTCGATATTCGACACATTACTTTCGTTTCAGGAAACTTCGCGATTGGTATTGGAGGAATGGGCTATCATTTTGATATTGGACCAATGATTATTGGTTTTATTGCAATTTTTATGGTAGGTTGGAGCAACTTCTTAGTTAGTTTTATCTTATCATTATTAATGGCAATGCGATCTAATAATATTCCTTTTTATAAGATTTTTACGATGATTTCACATACATTAAAAGCATTTTTCCGAAATCCATTACCATTTTTTATTCCGCCTTTATGGACAAAAAATAAAGAAGAAGCTTAGTTAGAAATGGAAACAAACTTAGAAAAACAATTACGTTACGATAAAGCTTATCTTAAAATGGCTTTTGAATGGGCGAATCTATCCTATTGCGAACGCAAAAAAGTTGGTGCAATTATTGTTAAAAATCGAATGATTATTTCTGATGGTTACAATGGTACGCCAAGTGGTTTTGAGAACAAATGCGAGGACGAAGCAGGGAATACAAAATGGCATGTTTTGCACGCCGAAGCAAATGCAATTCTAAAATGTGCAACGTCTACACAATCTGCAGAAGGAGCGACATTGTATATTACACTTTCGCCTTGTACAGATTGTAGCAAACTTATTTTGCAAGCAGGTATAAAGCGCATCGTTTACATTCAACAATACAAAGACCTTTCTGGGTTAGAGTTTTTAGAAAAATCAGGAATTACAATTCGACAAATTACAGAAGAAGAATTATACATTTAGCATTTCAATGAGAAGTTTTTTCAAGGTTATTAATATCGTATTAGTTGTGATGATTATTTTCTTAATCGGTTTTATGGTTGGGAAAAAATACGACTTTGCGTTCGATGAAAACAAGGATATTGTAGGTTTGCAATATTCGGATAACGAACAAAAAATTCGTCGATTAGTTTCTTTGATTGACAATGAATATGTGAACGATGTTAATTCGGATAGTTTGGTTGATGATGCGATTCATTATATGGTTGCCAAGCTAGATCCACATAGTACATATATCGACAAAGCTTCTGTACAAAAGGCAGAAGAACAATTGAAAGGTGAATTTGTGGGAATTGGAATTCAATTTCGTACAATGAATGACACCATTGTTGTTGAACGTACGTTGCCAGGAACTAAGAATTATGGTAAACTAGAATTTGGAGATCAATTAGTTGCTGCAGATGATCAATCTTTGGTTGCAAAAGATAATAAAACGATTGAAGGTTTATTGAAAGGAAAAAAGGGTTCGGAAGTTAAATTATCTGTTATTCGCGATCAAAAACCAATTTCTGTTACGCTAAATCGTACGATTGTACCAATTCCTACGGTTACTGGAAAACATATGTTAACGAAAGATATTGGTTATCTTAAATTGACTCGTTTTTCCGAAAATTCTGCAAATGAAGTTCACGAAGGTTTACAAAATTTATTGGATCAAGGAATGAAAACTTTGGTGTTTGATTTACGTGGAAATCCAGGTGGAATCATGCATATTGCCGAAGAGATTGCCGATGAATTTTTAACGAAAAACGAATTGATTGTTTACACACAAGACAAACAAAAACGTAAAAAATATATTTACGCTACAAATAAAGGTCTTTTCGAACAAGGAAAAATTTACGTCTTAATGGACGAAAATTCTGCTTCTTCGAGTGAGATTGTTGCGGGAGCGTTACAAGATTATGGACGCGGAATTATCGTTGGTCGTCGTTCGTTTGGTAAAGGTTTGGTGCAACGCGAGATTAATTTAGGCGATGATACCAAAGTTCGTTTGACTGTTGCTAATTATTACACGCCTTCTGGTCGATCTATTCAAAAACCATTTGATAAAAAAACAGCGAAATATAGTGACGATTTATACAAACGATTAAAGTCGGGTGAATTATACAGTAAAGATTCAATCAAAATCAATAAAGATTTAGAGTTTACAGCACCTTCAGGTAAAAAAGTCTACGGCGGTGGTGGAATTATTCCTGATGAGTTTGTTGCATTAGATACAAATTCGGTTTCGAATTGGTTGTATTATAATCAAGATACAAATTATTTTAATGATTTTTTATTCAAGAAAATTTATTCAATTCACGATTTTTTCATGTTTCATAACGAAGCAATTTATTTGAAATATTTCAGTGCTGGAATGTATAGAAATGAGTTTTTAGGTGTTTTAGGAATTCCTTCAAATGAGTTTAACCCTGTCTTTTCAACAACTGTTGATAACTACATGAAAGCCACAATTGCTGGAACTTTATATGGTTCGCGTGCATTTTATCAAGTTTGGATGCCCGAAGATGAAATGATAAAGCGTATTTTTGAACTTGAAAAAATAACGAAGTAAATGCTGTGGAAAGATGCTTTGTATGACTATCAAATGTATCTGAAATTAGAAAAAAGAGTTTCTGCCAATACAATTGAAGGTTATCTACGCGATATTCAAAAATTAATTAATTATTCTGATAAACAACCTTTAGATTATTCACAAGATGATTTGAGGGATTTTGTACACGATTTTGCATCGAGCGAATATAGCGTGCGTTCACAAGCGCGTGTGATTTCTGGCTTGAAAAGCTTTTTTGGCTACTTACAACTCGAAGATTTTAGAGAAGATAATCCGACTTCTTTGCTCGAAACTCCAAAAATTGGGATGAAACTTCCTGATGTACTTTCTGAAAAAGAAATTGATAAAATGATTGAAGTAATTGATTTATCAAAACCAGAAGGACAGCGCAATCGTGCGATTATAGAAGTGCTTTATGGATGCGGTTTGCGTGTTTCGGAATTGATAAATCTCAAAATTTCTGATCTTTTTTTTGATGATGGTTTTATTCGTGTCATTGGGAAAGGAAACAAACAAAGACTGGTTCCGATTAGCGATTATACGATAAAATATATTAACTTGTACAAAGAAAGTATTCGTATTCATCTTCCTATACAAGTTGGATTTGAAGATTTTTTGTTCTTAAATAGACGAGGTAAAAACCTTACACGAGTAATGATTTTTACAATCGTGAAAGAATTATCGATAATTGCTGGAGTTAAAAAAACAATTAGTCCGCATACATTTCGTCATTCTTTTGCGACTCATTTATTGAAAAATGGAGCAGATCTTCGTGCAATTCAGTTAATGTTGGGACACGAAAGTATTACGACGACTGAAATTTATACGCATGTTGATCAAGAATTTATTCGAGATGCGATTATCAAATTTCACCCGAGAAATAAATAGTTTAATCATCCTGAATCTGTTTCAGATTTTACATTAAAATAGAAAAGAAATGATAAAATCATTCAAGTTTTGTCCCAATTGTGGACATACGATTGATCACTTTGACTTTAGAAAAATGACATGCAACAATTGCGATTTGGTCTATTATCAAAACGTAGCTGCTGCGGTGGCGGTTATTCTTAAAAAAGATGACAAAATCTTGTTTACTGTTCGTAATAAAGAACCAAAAAAGGGAATGTTAGATTTAGCTGGTGGATTTACAGATCCAGATGAGTCGGCAGAAAGAACGTGTCAACGAGAGATTGAAGAAGAATTAGGAATTAAAATTCCTTTAAAGAATTTCAAGTATTTTTTATCTCAACCTAATACATATGAGTATAAAGAAGTTCCGTATAAAACGTGTGATTTAGCATTTATTGCTGATTTTCCTGACGAAGAAATTGTTCTTGAAAAAGATGAAATTGCAGCTATAAAATGGATTGCTATCAACGAAATTAATTTAGACGACATTGGTTTTGATTCATTAAGAAAAGTGGTAGAAATTTATATTAATTCTTTGAAATAGTTCACATGATGTTGAAATAAGTTCAACCGGGCGTGATTTGTCAACCTAAACTCGTTTCAGGTTCTCATCATTAAAATATTAACAATGAAAAAAATACTTTTATTAAGTGCTATTTTCCTAACAATAGTTTCGTGTAGCACGCAGAATGTAGCGGTAGATTATGACCGAGATTTTGATTTTGAAACAAATAGAACGTATTCTTTTACGCAAACAGGAAATTTAGGATTGAATGATTTAGATTCTGCTAGATTATATTCTTCGATTGAAAAAGGAATGTTATACAGAGGTTTTCAGAAGTCGAATGATGGAAATTTAACGTTAGACGTGAAGCCAGAAGAATATGTTTCGAAGCAACAAAATTCTAATGTTGGAATTGGAATGGGAACGGGTGGTTATGGTTTTGGAGGTGGAGTTTCGGTTGGAATTCCGATTATGTCTCAAAAATTAAATCAAAATTATACGATTTCGATGAAGGATGAAGGAAGATTGGTTTGGGAAGGAACCTTGAAAATTCAAATGCCGTTGAAAGCTTCGCCAGAAGTTCGTGCAGCAAATATTCAGAAAGGTGTAACGAAATTGTTGCAAAAATTTCCACCTAAAAAGAAATAACAAAAACCTTGAGATTTTTCTCAAGGTTTTTTGTTTAAAATTTTGACTGATTTGAATATCCGATTCCAACGGTAAAATGCGGTCTCCAGCGTGTTTTTCTAACTGAAATAATTTATTCAAAACGGCACTTTCAGTAAACCAACGTTTTAACCTAAAAAATATTGGTAGATAATAACAATTATGTTAAGTGAAATATGATTGATATTTTCAAACTCTGAAAGATCCATTTTTTCTTTTACAAATTCTTCCATTTTTAATATATTTTTTCTGTGTCATCACGAGTGAAAAATAAATAACTTTACTATTTCTAATATCTATATTTCCATATTATATTTTTATACTATTGATAATTATATAAATTAATAATGATTTATATACAAATTTAATAAGACAGCATACATAATAATAAAATTAAAAAAGTAAACAAATTTGCTAATCCTATAATACATTTATTCAAAATACTTTTATATTAGTTAATCTATAATTAAATCATAATTTATGAAAACAATACTTTCAATAATATATCTTCTATCTTTTACTACAATATTCTGTCAAGAAAAATTAAAAATTGAATATGAATTCAGAAATGAGTTTGATTTTGAAAAAACTACAAATCAAATAAGTAAAGAAATATATAAAAATAGCAACGACAATAGGTTATATTTTGAGTTAATTACTTCTAAAAACGAATCGACTTTTAATAAAATTGATCGAGTAGACAATTCGCAAAATAAAAGTGGAGCATCAATAAGTTTTGTAAGCGGACCAGGAGGGTTTTATTATAAAAATATTAAAGAGAAGTATTCCCTTTCAGAAATAAATTATAATAACAAGAATCTACTTATTTATGATTCTATTAAACAAATGAAATGGATTCTTAAAAAAGAATATACAAAAATTTTAGGATTTGATGTGAAGAAAGCTATCCTTCAAGAGTCAGAGAATACATTTATTGAAGCTTGGTATGCGCCTAAGCTTGATTTTAAAAATGGTCCAACAAATTATGATGGTTTACCTGGAGTCATTTTAAAATTAACTATAATTAATAAAGATGGAAATCAAGAAAATAAACAAATTTATTCAGCAATAAAAGTCAATGTGAGTGATAAATTTAAAATTTCTAAACCAATAAAGGGAAAACAGTTAAATCAAACTGATTTTGATAAAATGATTCAAAAAGACAATATAAATTTTAATGAAACATTTTTACAAAAATAAAAAAGGTTAGACTAAAAAAAGGACTGTCTCTTAAAGTG
>NZ_DJDM01000003.1:7893-8270 GCF_002431085.1 Empedobacter sp. UBA5924 | reverse complement strand
TACTCTTTCATAATTTTACATTAGTTTTTTAATTCAACATTAGTTTTAAAAGCCACTAACTTTCCTGTACATCGCGCCAACTTTGTTTTAGGGAAAGGGGTTTTTCTTTTTACGTTATACGGTCTACGCTTAACGTTTTACGTGTTATTCTTTCTTGCTGTCACATTGAGTGATTTTCGTTTCATAGAAAAAGAAAATAGTATCGAAATGTCACTTTTTTTAATGTCACTTTTTTTCGTCAAAAAAACTAACGAAAAAAGACTTGTCTTTGATTTTCGACGGTCAAAATAAGTTTCAGCCATTCAATATTTTAAATCATTTGCTGCGCAAACAGTAAAATATTTTAACCATGGCGATCAACTTTTTGACACTCGCCT
>NZ_DJDM01000003.1:0-7793 GCF_002431085.1 Empedobacter sp. UBA5924 | reverse complement strand
AATTTAACACTTTTTAACACATTATTTCTCTAATATTCTGTCATTTCGAGAATTTATTTCTATCACTTTTCAATTCTTGTAGAATCGAATAACCATCTGTGTATTTCTATTTTAAGAAACACATATTTATAGAGAGTGTATATCACTTGATTTGTAGAGGAATAAAACCAAGTGTATTTATTGTATGAAGTTCAGTGCTATTTGTAATGGAAGAAACGACCAAGAAAAAGGCGTGGAACTTACAAATCCGAATAGAGGTACTGCCATACCAGGAACGAATAAGTAAGCCCACGCCCTAAGACGTGAGCAAAGATACTTATTTTCCCGTTCCTATTGAAAATTGGCAGTTTTCTATTCAGGAAAAAATAAGACTAAGCTTATATATTTATTTTAATAAAATTCTCTGTATTAATTTTATACATTCAAAAGTACAAATTAAAATTGAATAGTACAATATATTGTACCATTATTTTATTCAAATAGTTACAATTTTATTTTTAACTAAGAATAAAATGACAGAAAAAGAGAAATTAGGTATTTATTTAACCTCTTTGAGAAAGGATATAAAAAGTTCAGATTATATTGATAGAAGTATATCACAACAAGAATTAGCTGATAAAACTAAAGGACTTTCCAAAAATACTTTATTATCGATTGAAAACGGAAGTGCTAATCCAACTCTAGATTCACTAATTATTTTAGCTAATGCATTAAATCAAGATAAATTAAATATTTTTAATATATCAATAGATGTTAAGAAATATATTAAAGAGAATAACCTTGATTTTTAGTTTTTAAAAATATAAGACATTAAGTGAATAAAAACGTTTAGTTTAAAAGCGATATACTAAATTAGTAAGATTAACCAGTAGGCATTGTTAAAGTTAGTAATAGTACTCTGGAGTTAATTTTAGGTTTGTCTAACTCCAGAGTATTTTATTTTACTTAAATACATCAGATTAATATAAACAAAGGCTTCTATATAGAAGCCCTTTACTTATTTACACAATAATGGTTATAAATTAGATTAATTTATATATTTGTTATTTATACGAAACTAATGCTATAGTAGTTTCGTGAAAAAACAATGTTATCGGTCATTCTAAAACCGGCCAGTACTAACAAAACACTAACGACAAAAAATGAAATTAACCTCTATAACAATAAAAAATTTCCGCTGTTACGCGGACGAAACAAAAGTTACTATTGACGACCTTACAACCTTCATTGGAAAAAACGATATTGGTAAATCTACAATTTTAGAAGCATTAGAAATTTTCTTTAATAACGACACAGTTAAAATAGAAAGTGGAGACGCAAACATTTATAGCGGTAACAATGAAGTGACAATTACTTGTGAGTTTAAAGATTTACCAATAGAATTAACTGTTGATGCATCTTCTCCAACGTCACTTGCTGACGAGTTTTTGTTATCTAGTGAAGGTACTTTAAAAATTCAAAAGGTCTTTGCTTGTGGAAAAGCTACCCCTACATTTGAAGCATACATTATTGCAAATCACCCAACTGTTGCTGGAGCTGACAACCTTCTCGAGTTAAAAGAAAAAGAACTTCAAGCAATTATTAAACAAAAAACCTTAGATAGTTCACTCAAAGGTAATCCAACGATGAGAAAAGCAATTTGGAATTCCTTTGAGGATTTGGAACTAAAAGAAATTTCAATACCTGTAAGTAAACCAAAGGAGGACAGCAAAAGAATTTGGGAACAGATTGAATCTCATTTGCCAATTTTTGCATTATTTCAAAGCGACAGAAATAGCCAAGACAAAGACAAAGAAGTTCAAAATCCAATGAAAGCGGCGATTGCTACCGCAATCGCTGAGGTTAAAGAGGATTTAGAGAAAATCCAGAATAAAGTTCGTGAGAAAGCTGAAGAAATAGCCGCAAGCACACACGAAGCATTAAAAACTATTGACCCAAAATTAGCCAGTAAACTTGCTCCAGAATTTACACCACCAACAGCTGCAAAATGGACTGGATTGTTTTCTATCAATATGGATACAGATGACGGAATACCACTTAATAAAAGAGGTAGTGGAGTTAGAAGGATGATACTTGTAAGTTTCTTTAAAGCAGAAGCGGAAAGACGACTTAAAACTTCAAATAAAAGAAGTATTATTTATGCTTTAGAAGAACCTGAAACAGCTCAGCATCCGAATAATCAAAAAATTTTGATAGACTCTTTTCGAGCATTATCAGAAGAAAATGGTTGTCAAGTAATTTTAACAACTCACAGTCCTGGCTTGGCTTCTGAACTTCCAGCAAACAGCATTAGATTTATTGACAGAGACGAACACGGAAAACCTTTAATTGAATCTGGAGTTGACGTTTTTGCTAAAGTTGCAAATGCATTGGGAATAACCCCCGATAGTAGAGTTAAAGTTCTCATATGTGTTGAAGGACCTACAGATGTTACAGCATTAAAATGTTTAAGTCGAGCATTACATTTAGAGGACAATACCTTAATTGACTTATCAAATGATCCTCGAATTGCATTTGTGTTAATGGGAGGGTCAACACTCAAACATTGGGTAAATGAGCATTATTTAAAAGGGTTGGGATGTAAAGAGTGTCATATCTATGATAATGATGTAACCACCTACTCTGTGTCCGTAGCGGAAGTAAATTCAAGAACTGATGGATCCTGGGGTGTCTTAACCCAAAAACACGAAATAGAAAGTTATTTACACAGTGAAGCAATCAAGGAAGCATATGACGTCGAAGTTGTTGTTACTGACAATCCTTCGGCTGATAAAAAAGGAGTTCCAAAACTATTTGCAGAAGCGTTTTCGGCCAAAATGGGTTATGATGGAGTGATGGGAGACACAAGAGCTAAAATATATCTCGCTAATAAGGCTTTTCCAAATATGACTGCAAAAAGAGTTAAAGAAAGAGATACAGCAAACGAAATTGAAGGATGGTTGAAGAAAATAGATGCGATGCTCAATTAATATAAGTAGGAAAGACCTGTTAAGAACGAAAAGAAGAACGAACCGATAACACGGGGAACTGTTGCACAACTTCAGTTTTAGATACAAAAACACAAAATAGTAACCTCTTTAAAAGCAATTTTAGGGAGGTTTTTTGTATTTATGTGAAACCGTAATTTATTATGAGATGGTTGTTGTATGTTTGGGATAGTATAAAGAAATATAGATTATTTTTAATTTTACTATATTTTTCTCCGTTTAAAGATAAAGATTTACGGCATTATGAAAAACAAGACGCTTAAAGAATTAATCGAAAATTATCCGAACGAAATCCCTTTTGAAGAAATAGTTGACTTTGAAAATTTCGATGAAAGATTATCTGTTGTAAACTGTATTGTTGTAAATATAATTGGAGTCAATGATGGTTTTATTGAATTTATCCCAGACAATAACTCGCCTTCGGAAGATGAAATTTTATGTTGGATTTGGTCTTTTAAACCTGACTTAACAAATGAAATTCTCGAAATAACTAAGAATGATGATTTAAAGTTTGCTTTAAATTTATATTTAAACAACTCACTGCATGAATTTTGGGATTATAACAGCTAAATTATGATGGAAAATTATTCACCAAATGAAATGATTAATATTTCTGAGATTAATACCTCATATTTAACTGAACTTCACAAAGGAATAATGCTTTCAATATATCTCTATTTAAAATACCACGACTAACATATATAAATATTGCAAACTCAATTTTTCAAATAAAATATACAACCTCTTTAGAAGTGTTTTTAAGGAGATTTTTTGTTTTACACAATAAGGTATACAATGTAGTTTTGTTTGTATATTTGTTATTTATACGAAAGAATAGATATAGAGAGTTTTTTACGAAACTTGACTATATTTTACTTCGTAAATTACGATGATGTGACGCAATTCTCCGCTATGCTACGAATCGCGTCACATCGGTTGACGGATTACATCCGATAATGTACACATTTCATCGCTATCGCTCCGAACTGCGTACATCATCGAATTTGCTAAATAAAAAATACACGCAACTTCGTTGCTATATTTTTTATTTAGCAAATCCGTCAACCGTTAGCAGCAAGCTTTCTAAAACATTACTCTAAAATAATATTACTTTTATGTTTGAATTAATTTGGATTTTATTAAATATAGCAATATTTATATATTTCTTATTTATATGCTTTGAAGTATTAAAGTATATTAAAAACAAAATAGGAATTCTAAAAACTGTAATTTTAACGATTGGATTAATTTCTATAATTTCACAAAATTCATCAAATGAATATAATTTCATTGACTTATCAAATAAATCTAATACATATACAGAAAAGTTTAAAATTGATGAATTAATTGAAAATAAAATTATCTCAAAAATAAATCTATCTATATTCTATATTAAGAAAGATAATGAAATAAAATTTACAGATGTAAAAACAGAAAAGTTAGGTATTATTGGTGGTACAGAATTGGAAATTCATTCTATAGCTTTTAATAAAACTGAAATTAGTAAACAATACAATTATCGTTTGTATGCATCAAAAATATGGAAAATTCTTGGGTTTAGAATTTATACAGAAAGTAAAGAATATGACGGCGAGTTTATAATAAAATGATAAAAGCCAGCAGCTAACATAGGTAATTGTTGCACAACTCCAATTTTAGCTACAAAAACACAATATAGTACAAATAACAACCTCACTAAGTGTTTTAAGCGAGGTTTTTTGTATTACACAACAAGGTGTAAAATATAGTTTTTTTTATATATTTGAGTTTAATTTTACGAAATTTTTCTTATTATTTATTTCGTAAATTACGATGTTAGCGAAATACTTTAAGTATAAACATCCAAATTATTTAACATCCAAATATAGTACATATCCCAAAGCTTATTCTTATATTTGTAAAAAAAATACAAATTTTAAAATAAGAAGAAATGATTGAAGAATTTAATTTCGGAAACTTTTGGTCATTTAAGGATGAACAAACCTTAAATATGACTGCTGCAAAAATTAAATCATTTCATCCGTCAATTGATAAGCGTAATGTAATTGAAATTGATGATAAAATGTCATTAATTAAATCCAAAGCAATTTATGGTGCAAATGCTAGTGGTAAAAGTAATATTATTAAAGCATTAGTTACTTTTATTCGTATTGTAACATCATCTGTAAAAGACGATAAAATTTTAAATATTATTGAGCCTTTTAAATTATCAGTAGATAAATTAAAAGAGCCAACTTTTTTCCAATTGGTATTTAGAATTAAAAATATAAAATACAGATATGGATTCGAGGCAGATGAAAATTGCATTAAAAGTGAATGGTTATTCTATACTCCTAATAAACGAGAACAAACTTTGTTTATTAGAGAAGAACAAGAAATTCTAGAAGTCAATGATAAGCATTTTGAAGAAGGCAGTAAATTCATTTCGTTACTTGACGACGATGAAAATACTATTTTTAGAACTAATTCTTTGTTCTTAACATCATTAGCTTCATTTGGCTTTGGTAAAATGTCTAAATCAGTAATTAAAGCAATTTCTTCAATTATTGTGATCAATGGTTTAGGGCATAGTGGTATGTACTCAGCTGCTGGTGATGCATTGGATGATTTAAATAAAAAGAAATTTATTTTAGACTTTTTAAAAAATGCTGATACGGGGATTAATGATATTGAAAATATTGAAATAACTAAAGATAATTTACCAGAAGATGCTGATGATGATTTAAAAAAAGAATTTAAAAAGGGAAATATCATCGTTTCTAGTCGTAGTCAATATGAAGGAAATAAAAAAGTTGGCAACGTTCCATTTGTATTAAGTGGACAAGAATCAGAAGGAACTATCAAAATGTTTGAATTAAGTCCATTCATCTTTAATGCATTAAATGAAGGTCGCACTTTAATTATTGATGAATTTGATTCAAGATTTCATCCACTTTTAACTAAAAAAATTGTTGAACTTTTCAACTCTGAATCAAATAAAAATTCACAATTAATTTTTACAACTCACGATACAAATCTCTTAAGTTCAGAAATTTTACGAAGAGACCAAATCGACTTTGTAGAAAAAGACAAATATGGTGCAAGTCATTTATATACTTTAGTTGAAATTAAAGGTGTTAGAAACAATGCATCTTTTGAAAAGGATTATATTCAAGGTAAATATGGAGCTATTCCATTCTTAGGTAATTTTTCATCTCTATTAAATTTTGATTATGCCGAAACCAACTAGAGCTGTAAAAAAGACAGATAAGAACAAAGCTTGGAATAGAAAAGCTAAACCAAGTAGTTATCAAATAGAAACTATACCGATAAGAAAATCTATTTTAATAGTTTGTGAAGGCCAAACTGAAAAATTATATTTTGAATCATTTCCAGTTCTAGGTTTGAAGGTTGAAGCTGTAGATTTGGGAGGTCAATCAAAAACTAAGCTAGTTGATAGCACACAAAAAATAATAGAAAGCTCAGAATATGAATATGATGAAGTATGGTGTGTATTTGATATGGATTTTAAAAATGGTGCTGATGAATATGCTGATTTTGACAATGCAATTGAAAAAGCAAATACACTAGGTAACGAAGTTGCATATTCAAATGATTCTTTTGAATTATGGTTTTATTTACATTATAATAAAATCGAAGCTCAACAATTAAGAACATTTTATTATGAGCAATTGAGCCAAAAATTTGGTATTAATTACGAAAGAGAAGGAAAAAAATATGCATTTTGTCAAAAAGTTTATTCTATTCTATTAAATGATGAACATGCCTCTCAAGAAAGAGCAATCAAAAATGCTGATGAGTTATATGAGAGTCAAAAACATTTGATATATCATAAACAAAATCCAGTTACAACAGTATATAAATTAGTACAAACTCTGAATGAGAATGTAAGAAAATAAGTTCTTCCGCTAATAACTAAGCTTTCTTCTAGCCCGGAGGGGATGAGATGTTTTGCAAAATTATTTAAGACAGAAAATAATAAAATATAAACCTCGCTTAAAAACTCTAGCGAGGTTTTTTTACATTAATAACTAAAAATATAGTTAGATAATTTAGATGATTCCCTAAAAATCTGATTTATATGCTAATACTTCTGGGTTGTTTTTTATAAAAGATGTTACTGTTAATCTATGGACACCTAATATGCGACCGATGGCACTGTATGAAACATTCTTTTCTAATAACTCTTTAATTTGTTTTTCTTGCCCTGTTAATTTCGTTTTAGACGACTTTCTGCCTTTAGGGCGTCCAAGTATAACACCTTCTGCTTTTTTGCGTGCTAAAGCTTCTTTGGTACGTTGAGAAATTAAATTACGTTCTATTTCAGCAGAAAGACCAAAAGCAAAAGCTAATACTTTTGAATTAATGTCGCTACCTAATCTGTAATTATCTTTAATAGTCCATACTTGTATGTCTCTATTCATACATTCGTTTAGTACCCCCATTATCATTAGCAAGTTACGTCCTAAACGAGATAATTCGGAACATACTAAAATGTCGCCAGGCTTCATTTTTTTTAATAATTTACCTAATTTACGATCTTCTACTTGCTTGGCTCCTGATATTGTTTCTTCTATCCATTTGGTTACGAATAATTGTTGATTATCGCAGAACTGATTGATCTCGAATCGTTGATTTTCTACTGTTTGTTTGTCTGTACTTACTCTGATGTATCCGTAAATCATTCTTCATTTAATTTGATGCAAAAATGATGAGAAATTGTCTAAAAAAAATAAAGACTATTTTTTTATACAGAAATGAAACTACTTTAATTATTCAATAAAAAACTGATTAAAATAATCGACC
>NZ_DJDM01000004.1:10552-41179 GCF_002431085.1 Empedobacter sp. UBA5924 | reverse complement strand
TTACTGCTCTTACTGTGGTTCAGTACATTACTAAAACATACTTTAATCGAAATATTAATAAGCTAAAAACTCAAATTATTTAAAATGCACAACGGGTTTATAGTTAATTGTTTTTCAAATTAACGTATAAATTTTTAATAAAAAATCTTCATTTCATAGATAACTTTAAACAACTTGATATCTCTAATAAAAATTAGAATATAAAACCTCGCTATGTGTTTTAAGCGAAGTTTTATATTTTACACAATAAGGTATACAATATAGTTTTGTTTGTATATTTGTTATTACTTTGTAAAAAATAATGTTAGCGGTAACCAATTACAAAATGAACAAAGAAACCAAAAAATTAGATTTAGAAAACTTTAGAGTATACTATCAAATCCAATATGAACGAATAGACCACCTTGAATCTAGACGAGAGAATTTCTGCAATTTTGTATTAACAATTAGTTCTGGAATATTAGCCTTAGCTATTACAAATACACAAAATTTCAATTGGATATTATCTTTAGGAATGCTCTTATTCATTGTATTAATAAATTTAATAGCAATAGAGTTTACTAAAAGTACAATGCCATATATTAAAATGCACCAAAAACGTGCAAAAGATGCTATTATAAAGTACGATCCATTTCTTCATGAACTAAACTCAGATATAGTAAAGCCTGATCCGAAAATCAAAGTTTTCAAAAAAGAGTATCCATTTAAAAGACATAATATTTACCAGCTTTTACACTATGCTATAATTTTCTTTTTCTGCTTACTCACAATATATCTTTCTCTAAAAAATCTTTAGAACGATAGAAGTTATTTTAAAATAGTTATTGCTACTGCTAATAACTAAGCTTTCGTCTTGCCCGGAGGGCATGAGAGTATTGAAATCACTGAACACAAATAACAAATAAAAGTAGTGAAGTAAAGCCTGTTGAACGGAATCGGAGGTTTACATTGGAAACTGTTGCGCAAATCTAATTTTAGGTAAAAAAACACAAAATAGTAATTAAAAAATAATCTGAAAGAATATATCAAAATTGTTTCAGATTATTTTTTATACTAAGGTTTTCGCCCTGTAATTAATCTGTATAATAAAGCTATGATAGCAAGCACAAGTAATATGTGAATAAATTGACCTACTGCTTGGCCGAATCCGAAATAACCTATAGCCCACAAAATAAGTAATACTACAGCAATAATTGAAATTAGATTTCTCATAAATTTTGATTTTAATTAAACATTTACTTTTTATAGTTTAAATTGTTTAGGAATTTTTGTTCATATGAAATTGCACTAGTTCTATAGCATTGGAAACAGCATCGCTAAGTGCGACTATAAAATCACCTTTTTCTGCTTTGTTTATTGTATGTTCTATCGCTTCAATTTCATTCGGAATTATTTCATAAGGAAAATCCTCTTGAACTTCATGAATACCTTTTACAAGCAATTGTATAATTTCTTCCTCTGTTCGTCCCCTTAAGTGTCTTTCTTGTCGAATAATAATATAATCAAACATCTCCGCTGCTATTTTTCCACACTTTTGTATGTCTTCGTCTCTTCTATCCCCTACACCTGAAATAATTCCAATTTTTTTATTTGCTTCCACTTTAGACAAATAATCTTTTATAGCTGTGTATCCTGCAGGGTTATGTGCGAAATCGATTAATATTTTAAAATCTTTGAACTGAAAAATATTCATTCTACCAGGTGTTAAATCAGGGCTTGGAACAAAAGTATTCAACGCTTTCGTAATCTGGGGAACATGCAAACCTGATATATATGCTGCTAATACAGCAGCTAGAACATTTTGAATCATGAAAATAGCTTTTCCATTCATTGTTAACGGTATATCGCAAATATTCGCAACAACTATTCGTTCTTTTTTAGTCTGTATTACAATATTTTCTTGCGTATACAATGCGACTATATTTCCATTTTTAATAAGTTTTTGAACTTCTTTACTTTTTTCATCCAATGAAAAATACGCAATTTGACATGCTAATTTCTTTGAAATTTCCATTGAATAATAATCTTCAGTATTTAAAATTGCCCAACCGTCTTTTTTCACACTTTCAACAACAACAGATTTTACTCTAGCTAATTGCTCTAAAGAATCGATATCTTTTAATCCCAAATGATCTTCTGTAATATTGGTTATTATACCAATATCGCAAGCACTAAATCCAAGTCCTTCTCTCAGAATTCCACCTCTTGCAGTTTCTAAAACAGCAATATCTATTGTTGGATCATTCAATATTTTTTTTGCACTAATAGGACCTGTTGTATCCCCTTTCTCCATTAGCTGATTATTAATATAAATACCGTCGGATGTTGTATAACCTACATTTTTTTCAGTGTTTTTAAATATATGTGCAATTAAACGAGTGGTGGTTGTTTTACCATTGGTACCTGTAATTGCTATTATTGGAATAGTTGGTAATTTTTGAAAAGGGAATAGCATATCTAAAACGGGAGAAGCAACATTGCGCGAAATTCCTTTTGTTGGTTCTATATGCATTCTAAATCCGGGAGCTGCATTTACTTCTATTACCACTCCACCAGATGTATACAAAGATTCGGATAAATTGGATGCTATGATATCAATACCACATATATCCAAATTGATGACTTTAGCAATTTTCTCTGCTATAATAATATTATCAGGATGAAGGTCTTCAGTTGTATCAATAGATGTTCCTCCTGTACTGAGATTTGCTGTTGCTTTTAAATAAATTATTTCAGCACGTTTGGGTATAGATTGTAGATCGTAGTTTTTTGATTTTAATAATGAAATTGTATGATGGTCTATGCTAATTTTTGTTAAAACTTGTTCATGACCTTCTCCTCTTTTAGGGTTTTCATTTTCAATTTGAATTAATTCTTTTATCGTAAGTTTTCCATCTCCAATTATATGAGCAGGTATTCGTTTAGCCGCAGCAACTACTTTTTTATTGATGACCAATATTCTAAAATCATACCCTTTTACAAATTTTTCTACGATTATTTTTTGACTAAATTCTCGTGCATTCTGGAATGCTTTTTCAGCAGTTTCATATTCATTTATATTGGTGGTTACTCCTCTTCCGTGATTACAATTATATGGTTTAATAACAATTGGATAATTTATTTTATCTATTATTTTTTTTAAATCTTCTTCATTTTCGCCTATACCACCATCAGCGATAGGAATAAATGCATCCTTTAATAATTGTTTGGTTCGAAATTTATCACATGCAATCTCAACAGCCAGATAGTTGGTTTTATCTGTAATTGTTGCCTCTAATCTAGCTTGATTTTTACCATATCCCAATTGGATATAAGAATGATTATTTAATCGTGTCCATGGTATTTTTCGGTTTTCTGCTTCATTAATTATACTTTGTGTAGAAGGACCGAGTTTATTTGAATTCCATATTTTAGTCATATTTTTAATATCTTCTGAAATGGAATAAGATGAATTAGATATTAATGCTTCTGCAATTCTAACAGCTGCCTTTGCTGCATACATCCCTACTTCTTCATCTTGATATGCAAATACAACATTATAAGTTCCTGGAGTATTTGTTTCGCGAGTTCTACCAAAGCCAGTATTCATACCTGCTAGGGTTTGTATTTCTAATGCGATATGCTCAATTACATGCCCCATCCATGTTCCTTCTTTTACACGAGTAAAAAAACCACCAGCTACCCCTTCAGAACAACGATGCGAGTACATTGTAGGTAACCATGATTGTATACGTTCTGCAAATCCATCAATCTTATTCGTTGGAAATTGTTCTAAACGACCTAAATTCAATCGCATTTGGATTAGTTTTTCTCTTTTAATACTCCAAAAATTTGGTCCTTTTAAAATCGATATATTTTCTATTTTCATATGTGGTAAGTGTTATAATTATTCAATATATTTTTACAAGAACTAGACCTATTTAGGGATTTAACATTACTTTATTATTTTTTTAAGAACTAAAACTTGTTCAAGCCTATCAATATTTATTAAATTGAAAATGAATAAATTAATTAATATGAGTATAAAAGGAAAATTAATCATAGTTGGAGGAGGAATAAATACTGCTGAGAACATTCCTTCTCACTTACCGAAGGAAGAAGTACTCAATGATTTTTTTTATCAGAATGGAATTTTAAAAAAGATTATTGAGGAATCGAAATTAAAAGAGAATTCAAGAATTGAAATTATAACCACAGCTTCACAATCTCCTAAACTTGCTGCTGAATCTTATATAAAAGCTTTTAAACTATTAAGTGCAACAAACGTAGCACATTTAGATATTAATACACGTGTAGATGCTTTACATCCTGATTCGCTAGCACGTTTAGATGAAGCTAATGTTGTTTTATTTAGTGGCGGAGATCAATTGAGACTTACTTCAACTATCGGTGGAACTCCTTTTCAACAAAAGCTTCTTCAAAAATATTATCATGAAGATTTTATTTATGCTGGAACATCCGCAGGAGCTGCTGCCGCATCTTCTAGTATGATTTATCAAGGCACAAGTAATGATGCATTATTAAAAGGTGCGGTGGAAATGAACAGCGGGCTTGGGTTAATAGATTCCATTATTGTTGATACACATTTTATTCAACGTGGGAGAATTGGACGTTTATTCCAAGCTGTAACTGGTAATCCTATGAAAATAGGAATTGGACTTAGTGAAGACACTGGACTAATCATCAGCGATAACAATAACAAAATGACAGCAATTGGTTCTGGTTCTGTTATTTTGGTTGATGGAAGAGAAATTTTGGATACGAGTTTATCAAAGGTAGACATTGGATATCCAATTTCAATCAGCCATATTATTTCTCATGTGATGACTCGAAATGATATTTTTCATTTTGATGAAAATAAAATTATAATCAAAGATTCACAATATAATAATCAATAAGATGAAAATAATAATTCATGGTGGCTTTTTTTCTGAATCAAAACGAGATCCCGAAACAAAGTTTAAAAAGCAAAATGCTTTAATTAAAATTGTACAAAAAGGATATGATTATTTATCAACGCATACGGCAGCTCAAACAGCCGTGTATACCGTTAGTTTATTAGAAGACAATCCTTTATTTAATGCTGGATTAGGCTCTCAAATTCAGTCCGATGGAATTATCCGTATGAGTGCAGCACTAATGGATGGTAAAACACTCCGAATGTCAGGTGTCATTAATATCGAAAATATACAAAATCCGATACAAGTTGCTGAAAAGTTAATACCTTACGACGATCGAATTCTTGGTGATAAAGGCGCGATAGCATTTGCTCATAAAAATGGTTTCGCTAATTTTAATCCAGAAATAGAACAACGAAGAAAAGAATTTATAGAAAAACTGAATTCCAACCGTACAAGTACAGTGGGTTGTGTTTGTTTAGATGTAAACAAAAATATTGCTGTAGCTACATCTACTGGAGGAAAAGGTTTTGAAAGCCCTGGTCGTATTTCAGATTCTGCTACTGTTGCTGGTAATTATGCAAATCAATATTGCGGTGTAAGTATGACAGGTGTTGGAGAAGATATTGTAAGTGGTGCAATGGCTGCAAAAATTGTTACTCGTGTTACTGATGGAATGTCAATAAAAGACGCATTCCATAAAAGTTTCGAAGAATTAAAACAAATAGAAGGATTTGCTGGCGGAATTGGTATTGATTATTTAGGAAATATATTTCATCAAGATAGTCATCCAACTATGGTTTTTGCTTCTTTTGATGGAGTTGAATTAAANNTTTAATTCAACTCCATCAAAATTTTAAATACAATACTAATTCATAGTATCATTTAATATATCAAATAATTTAGCATGTATGTAAGTTAATATATCCGCTTTTTCTTTCGTTTTACTATTATTTTCTAATTTCCCCTCTACTTCTCCGCCTTCACTTAATATCACACCTTCTCTAGGATCAGCTTCACATTGATCACCATCAAATGCCTTTGAAGTATTAAATCCTTTTTCAAATGCTTTATCATATAACTCATTTAATAGGTTCTCAATTTCTTGATAATTGAAATTTATGTGTTCTTCTTTCATAACTTATTGATTTATAATTTAACTTAAATGTAATTTAAACAAGTTAATGGTATTTAATTTATGATTATGATCATATTTTTTTGAGTATAAATTGTTTAAAATAAAATATTTATGTTAAATAATATTGCTAATGAAACAAATTAAAGAAGCTTATATAGTATATTACACTTACATAACCTTTATACTCTATCCTAATTTGTGCTGAGCCGATTATGTGACCTGCAGGTTGTAATGAAACTTTAACACCATTTATAATTAGTTGTTCGCCATAACCGATACTTTAGCATTCGATATTTCGGCCAATTCTGGAATGTAAAATAGGTTTGGTGAAATGATGATAAAGGTATTTCTTCATTCCATTTCGAGCGTGATCTGAGTGACCGTGCGTAATGACTGCTAAATCCACCGGTCGCCACGGGTCTATATTAAAACTTCCCTGGAATGCAATAAATGTCTTTAGATGTGAATTTGAGCAGTATCAAATTAATTCAGTTTTTTTGAATTATTTTTTAAATGTTTAGCAACTAAAAATCCTACAGCTACTCCTAACGATGTCACGATAATTTTTTTGTTGGTTTTGGACAGAGCTGGAATCTCCATTTTTCCATAAACAGCATGAGGATCCGCAGAAGGTTGTAAAACATTGCCTTCATCATCTTTTCCTTTTTTTACCTTCATCATTAGCCTTAAAACACCTGTTGCCAAATTAGTAAAAGTTTCTGGAAAAGCACCATGTGCAATCTTAAGAATTAATGATGTGGCGTCTGGGAAAGTATCGTTTTTAGGCTTGTCTACTAAATTATAAATAACCTTTGCGGTATCTTTAGGGTCTGCTGCAAACGGAGGAATTTTAAAATCTAAACCCGAGAATTTAGCGGAATGCATATTTCCAGTAGATTGTTGCACTTGAGGATAAATATTGCAAATATGAATTTCAGGATACACGCTATATTCACTCTGTAAACCACTCATCATCCCTTTAATACCAGTTTTCGTTGCGGAATTTACCGAACTAAATGGAGCAGGCATATAACCTCCAATGGAAACATTATTAATTAAAATGCCTTGATTTTGTTCTTTAAAAACAGGTAAAATAAAGTACGCTCCGTGCATATACCCCATTAAATTGGTTTTGATTACTTGTTCATTTATGTCGATCGGAATTTCCTCAAATTTTCCACTTACCATAACACCTGCATTATTCACCCACACATCGATGCGTCCAAATTCTTTCAGAGCAAACTCAACTAAATCTTTCACTTCACTTGCATTAGACACATCGGTAGATTTATAAACCGCTTTTCCTCCCAAAGCATTGCATTCTGAAACTGCTTTTTCTAAACCTTCTACACCTCGTGCTGCCAAAACCAATTGATAGCCATTTTGAGCAAATAAGTGTGCTGTAGCTAAGCCAACACCACTTGAAGCACCAGTAATTACGGCTGTTTTAGTAATTAATCCAATAGCTGTATTTTTCATAATTTAAAATAGTAATATTAAACAAAAAAGTCTCAGAGTTCTGAGACTTCATAGTATTTTAATCGTTAATTTAATAATCTATTATTTCGATATCATTCTGTATACTGCTAGACACAAAACTGCTCCAGCAATTGCAACTAAAAAACTAGAAATATTAAATCCGCTTACATCAACACCTAAAATCATCGATCCAAGCCAACCTCCAACTACTGCACCTATAATCCCAATAATTATTGTCACTATCCAACCACCTGGATCTTTACCTGGGTGTATAGCTTTTGCAATTGCTCCTGCGATAAGTCCGAAAATAATCCATGTTAAAATTCCCATAATGTGTGATTTTTTAAATATTAATAAATTGCGTTAATTAAAAAAAATGTTACAAATGCAATGCCATAAATGGTTTGTATCTGCATTTTCTTTAATTGATTAGCATTGTAGAAGACAATGAATTATTCTTTACAGTTTTAGTTCACCTTCAATTCCTCCGTCTTCAATTGCGCTTCCCGTTACGGCGGCGAAAAGCATTTTCGACATGGCAATAAACTTATTGTCTTTGGTTTCGTAATAATAACCATCGTTTGGCGAAACTTTTATTAAACTGATATTAGGATCGTCTTTTCCATCAAACCAAGCATTTGCAAAATTGGTCCAGTATTTATTAATTAAAGTTTTATGTTTTGAAACACTGGCTTTTCCTTTAATAAAGATGTATTCGTATTTAGAATTATTCATAAAATACAGTTCTACATTAGGATTGGCTTCAATTTCATCATTTTTCAGTGAACGAACATCACTCAAAAACCAGAGGTTACCAACCTCATCTACTTTTTGAAGAGCCATTGGTCTACTTGTGGTATTACCGTCAATATTAGTGGTAAAAAAGCAAGTTTGGGCAGTTTCAGCAATAGATTTTATCTTTTCAATGGCTTTATTTCCGCTCAAATTTTCTGTCGGTGACTGTGCATTTCCCATAATTTTATTTTTTTATTTCTGAATTGTGATTAAAACAATTTTTCTCCTCATTGATATGAAAAGTAAAATTTGTACAAACTATAATGTCATTGCTATCAAAATGTTTTACAATGCCATTTTTTTCCATCGTTACAACCCAACATGAATTTTGATGCATACCATAATCAATTATAAAAATAGTATGGCCTCTACCAATAGGGGTATCAACAAGTATTGTAGGACTAAGTTGTAAGATCATTTGTATAAATTTTATAATTATATCACGTTAAACATTTTATTATGATGGAACCTTCCTTTCTTCTTCACGGTCCCAAATACGATGTAATTTCATTACTTGAATAAAATCCACAATCCACTTCTCATTTTCATCTTCTAAAATCACTCCTCTATCAGGTTTCACAAACGAATTATCCATTAACGAACCTGCACCTTTAGCAAATGCTAATATTTTACAATGTCTGTAAGAATCATTAATAAATTCATAATAATCTGGATTAGATTTTAAAGATTCAATTGATTTACCTGATGGTGTATAAACGGCATCATAACAAACTGAAGGATCTGTAAGATAACTATGGGAAATATTTTCTTTACTTCCTTCTTCATAAGTTAGCTCACCTACTTTAGATGAAATTAATACCGCTTCAGCTCCCTCTTTTTCCAGAGCTTTTTTTAATTGATCTACACTTTTTTTAGAAACACCATTATCAACTAAAAAGGCTACTTTTCTAGTTTTAATAGTTCCTTCACCTTCTTTTACTTTCATACTCAAAGCATCAGATGAATTTATTTCTTGTTTTTTAGTTTGCCGAGGATAATTGGGATGATTTTGCCTTGCAAAACTTAATGTCAGTTCATCCAACTTTTTTGGAGGTATAATTCCAAGATTATCACCTACTTTTTGCGCTAAAGTTTTATCAATTTGATAAAGTATAGCAACTTGTCTCTCTCTAATTTTTGGATCAGAAACCTTACTCAATTCAAAACTAAAAGCATCTATAATATGTTGTTTTTCTGGTTTGGATTGTGAATTAAAAAATAAGGTTGCTTGCGAGAAATGATCAGCAAACGAATCAGATCTAGCCCTTACTTTCTTTCCTTCTACCTTTTGTTCATGCGATTGAAAACCTTCTTCTCCCTTTAACATTGCATGATATGGACAACCAGAAGCTTTGCTATTCGGAAAATAACTTACTCCTCCTTTGAGAATATCTATTCTGCCAGTTCCATCTTTTTGATTATTGTGCTTTTGATTTAATGATCTATTAATAGGAATTTCATGAAAGTTTCCTCCTCCTAATCTATAATTCTGTGTATCCATATACGAAAAAACACGACCTTGCAGTAAAGGATCATCCGATAAATCTATACCTGGGATAATTCTTCCGGGGTCGAAAGCCACTTGTTCTGTTTCAGCAAAAAAATTGTCTGGATTTCTATTAAGTGTCATTGTGCCAATAATTTTAACGGGTACTAATTCCTCTGGAACTATCTTTGTTACATCTAATAAATCAAAAGAATATTTTAATTCATCTTCTTCAGGAATTAGTTGAACACCTAAATCCCATTGCGGAAAATTACCTGTATCAATAGCTTCCCATAAATCTTGACGATGAAAGTCAGAATTAAATCCGGAAATTTTCTGAGCTTCGTTCCATGCTACAGAATGTACTCCTAATCGAGGTTTCCAATGGAATTTAACAAAAGTTGCTTTACCTTTCTCATTAATCAATTTAAATGTATGTACACCAAACCCCTCCATCATTCTAAGGCTACGAGGAATTGCTCGGTCAGACATCGCCCACATTATCATATGCGCAGATTCAGGCATTAATGAAATAAAATCCCAAAAAGTATCGTGCGCTGAAGCAGCTTGGGGAATTTCTTTATCTGGCTCTGGCTTAACAGCATGTATTAAATCAGGGAAATTCATAGCATCTTGAATAAAAAATACAGGAATGTTATTTCCAACTAAATCATAGTTACCATCTTCTGTGTAAAATTTTACAGAAAATCCTCTAACATCCCTAGCTAAATCTGTAGATCCTTTAAATCCTGCAACGGTTGAAAAACGAATAAATAGTGGAGTCGTTTTACCTTTTTGAAGAAATTTTGCACATGTATATTCACTTATATCCTCATGTATTTCTAATATTCCGTGAGCTCCACTACCTCGAGCATGTACAACACGTTCAGGTATTCTTTCTCGATCGAAATGACCCAACTTATCAAAGTATATATGGTCTTGTTGTAAGGAAGGTCCTCTATCTCCAACTTTTAAGGTGTTATTATTATCATAGATAGAGACACCGTCATTAGTTGTCAATTTTTGATTCGAATTATCAACTGTAAATTGACTCATTTGTTCTGATTTAAGATCTGATTTTTTTGATTTTTTCATATGCTAATATTAATTAATGAATTAGAATTGACGAATAGAACGTAATAAGAAAAAATAAAATCAACACAAAACCTATAGCTTTATTGTTATTTGTTTATTTTATATATAAATTTATTATGACATAAATCAATTAGAGTGCCAAATATTAATTATATGACAAAAATTAATTCATTTAAATAACAACAAGATATTTAATTAAATATATCTAAAACGTACTTTATTAATCTATTATCACATTGTTTTTAAACAGCATAACTAGTAATCTCATAATATATAGCCCATCCAATGAACAAAATTATAAGTATCCATATCCAATAAGGAATAGTTTTAGGTGTTTCGCTACCATTAATTAAAAAACTTTTTTGTTTTCCTTTATCGTAAGCATTTATCATAAGTGAAACAGTTCCATTTAAAATAGACTTATTTTTTATTCCTTCTACTTGAATAAAAGGTCCGTTTGTAACAGTAAACTGTATGATTTTAATTCCTTCTTTGCCCGTTGTCGAACGACTAACTATTTTTAAAAAATGTTCTCCATCAACCATCTTTTCTGTATCTAAATCAAAAACAGTAGGTGCGTCCAATTCTGCAATCGGCTGCAATTGATCATCTAAAAATAAAAATATTTTGCTTCTGTCATTTTTCATACGATCTGTTTTAATCTGAATAAAATAAATTTTTTATGTGTCCACTTTCTTTTTCTCCTGGTTTAAATAAATATTTTAGGGATAGAATAAAAGTCCATAATGTAATTAGAATAACAATTACTACAATAAACCAATCCCAATCGCTTTGAGGACCTGTTCCATGTGTAAAATTCTGTGTGATTTTTGGTTGTTGCAATTGACATGCATCACATGCAAACAAAGCTGATGTTAGGAATATACTTACAAAGCACATATTATTTTTAGCTCTTTTATTCATATTATTTTATTTTATCTAAGATGACTTGTACTTCTTCAGCAGTAATTTTTTTTGCCTTATTTCCCCAACTTGAACGTTCGTGATTTATTATAGCTGCTACATCTTCTGCTGTAAAACCTGCATTCTCCCCCACTGCTGGCATAGTTGCATATTCAGGACGGGGATCATATCCTTTCATAATTATAGTAACATATAATTCTAAAGCTCCTCCTGTAACTACAGGACTATTTTTTAAAGGAGGAAATGCTCCAGGAACTCCTTCACCATTTGCTTGATGACAAGTAGCACAATTAGCCGTATATAATTCCTCTCCATTTGGTAAATTGGACATCGTTTCACTTCCATTGTTACTTTTTATCTTCTTTTTGTATAAAAAATCAGGTACACTACTATCGTCTGTAAATTCAGTTTGTTTTAAAGATTTTAAATAAGCAACTAATTGTAAAGCTTTTTTACTCGCAACTATCTTTTTATTACGTTTAACAAATTTCTCAGGAACTTTTACTTCAACATCATCCTTATGTAGAAAATCACGTTCGATAAAAAGAAAAGGATAAGCAGGCATAATAGATTGTGCAACAGCTGCGCGAGGTTGATATAAGTGAATCAAATGCCAATCATCGCTAGGTTGTCTTTCTCCCACATTTGTTAAATCTGGTCCTGTGCGTTCTGTTCCCATTAAATTGGCTGTATTTCTCCAAAGATCTAATCGCTTATTAATCGCATAATCTGCAGGTATACTTGGACGTTTTCCAAATACATTATCCATTTCTACATTGCGTACTTGCTGAGTATGGCAAGCAACACATCCATTCTCGATATAAACCATTTTTCCCGCTTGTTCATCTGCAGAGAGTTCTTTTGATTGTCGTGGTAATGGCTGATTTATTTTTTGATTTTCTAAGGCAGGAATAATTGCAATATATGTAGTCAAGAAGAGAAAAAGACCAAGGGCTGCCCCAAAAAGAGTTTTATGATTATTAAAAAATGACATATAAATTTATTTAAAGATTAAACTCTTTTTCACTATGCTGTTTCTTCGCCGCTAATATTTCAGAAGGAGTTACTGGAATTGTAGTGTTTTCTCCTTTTTTTATCATCCTATAAAAATTATAAGCAAAGATTAAATGAGAAAACCACATCATAGTACCTCCTATTGCTCGCCAGAGCCAATAAGGTCCCATATTGATGACTCCTTGAATAAAAGGTTTTTTATCCATCCATAGTTGTCCTGTACCTGTTCCGCCAATCATGAGTGCAATAACATAGAATAATAATCCAATCAAAGCCAACCAAAAGTGTATACCAACTAATAATTTTGGAGGCTCTTTACCTGTTAATCTTGGTACTAACGTATAGCAAAACCCCCACAGCATAAACGTGATAATGCCATACATTGTTAAATGAGAATGAGCAACAGTAAAATCTGTAAAATGCCATAATAAATTGGTGAATCGAAACGCTTCTACTGTTCCTTGAAAAGACCCTGTAAAATAAAAAATAATCGACATAAAATAGAAAGGCAAAGTGTAACTAGTTTTCAATTGATACCAAGCTCCATTAAATGTTAATAAAAAATTTGCTGTACCTGCAGCTACAGGGATTAACATTCCAGCACTTGCGACTATTGCAGTTGTTTGGAGACTCCAAGGTATAGCACTAAAAATAAAATGGTGTGTTCCTATCAATGTGTAAAATAAGGTGTGTGTCCAGAATGCTAGAATTCCTAAACTATACGAATAAATAGGTTTATTGAGTTGTTGTGGAAGAAAATAGTACATCAATCCCAAATTAATCATCATAAACCACATCCCAATTGCTTGATGCATATAATAACCCTGCATTATAGTTTCTCCCATTCCATTTTGCCAAAAAGGTAAATAACAAACTATAAGAACGACAACAATAAACATTGTTCCTGAAACAATATACCAATTTGATATATAAATTTCTTTTGTTTTGCGCTTAGCAATTGGTCTAAAAAAATTGTACAAAGAAACTGCTACTCCTAAAGCGAAAGCGGACATGACTGGCCATATATATTCCCTATATTCCCCACCACCATTATTAATTCCGGCAAGTAAAAATATAGTCCCAACTAAAACAGCCATATTAACTAAAACGAGAGAAAGATAACCAAGCTTTAAATTAAAATTTTCGATATTGCTTACTCTTGGTATTACATAGTAAGCAAAACCAAGCATGGCCAAAGATGCCCATCCCCAAAAAACGGAATTTGTATGTGAAGGCCTCATTCGTCCAAAACTAAGCCAGCTTACGTGATCTAAATCTGGTACAACAAATTTAATTCCTAAATAAAGGCCAAATGTTGTTCCAATAATCAACCAAAAAGTAGCTGTACCTAAAAAATATAAGATGAGTTTGCTTAAATCATTTGTTATGTATCTTTGAAAACTTGAAGTTCTTCTTTTAACAGGAAAAACTCTCAGCTCTTCCACTATATTAATATTTCTTACAATACCATTTTCATCCGAAACAATGTAATTCTCTGAAAGGTTATGTGATGTAAGATTTAATTTTAAGAAATTTTCTTTTTGGTTATAAACTAAACGTTCTTCTTTAGAAAGGCTTTCTAATTTTTTTTCAAGTTCTTGTGCTTGTTTTCGTTTTATTAGAGTACCATAAATTCCTAAAAGTCTAAAAATAATGATAAGCAAGCCTGAAAAGACAATTGCAAATATTAAAAAAATGGTAATTTGAACTCCATTTTCTTGTAGTAATGATCCACCTTCCATAATCGAAGTATTAAAATTTAAATATTGAGATCCAATACAGAATTGATCTCTTTAATAAAAAAGAGAATTCCTAATATTTATAGGAATTCTCCTAACACAAATAGATATTTTATCGACTTCTCTTAATAGAGTCGACATCGTAAGATGTGCTATCGACTGGAAGTATAGTATCAGCAGAGTCAGGAGACATTGGATACTCACCTAATAATATACTATCATGTGTAATAATAGAATCTTTCTGATTCGGTAACACTTCATTTCTTGGTTTACAGCTAATAGCTGATAAAACGAATAAGAATGTAATGACTGCAATAGTTTTCATAAAATATCTTTTTGTGATTAAACAATACACAATGACAATCGACTCATCATATTGTGTGTCAAAATTAGAAGTAGAAAACTGATAAGGTTATGATTGTACTCATAAATAGAACTAAAAAATCAAAGTAGATTGGTTAAAACTACTTTAAAAACTTAGGATATGTTAATAGACAAAGATTTATTATTTGAATTTGGTGCAACTCAGCAAACCTACAAACCAGGAGAATTTATTATTAAAAAAGGCATAACAGCAAAATTTTATCTACAAATACAAAGTGGAAAAGTAAAGAGAAAAAATTATCAACACGAAAAAATAGTTTTAGAAACTCAGCTTTCTAAAGGACAAAGTTTAGGTGAGTCATTTCTATTTTCGGAAGATCTATATACTATTACAATTCAGGCAATTGTAGATTGTGACATATTAAAATTAGAGAAAGTAAGTTTTCATAATCTTTTAGAAAAACATCCTCATTTGTATGGTAATATTTGTAAATGTATGAGCGAAAAATTGTTTCATAAATTTATTATGATTCAACATTTATCAATCAGAAAACTTGGAATAGATAATTATAAGTGAATATTTTTTATAAACATTAAAACTAATAAAAATGAAAAAATTACAACAAGCAAATCAACAACAAACCAGACCAGGAAAAGAAAAAAAAATGCAACCAATTCCCGAGACATATCCAATTATATATCCGCAAGAAGGAAAATTGGCTGGAAAAACAGCCTTAATAACAGGTGGAGATAGTGGGATTGGAAAAGCTACAGCTTTACTTTTCGCTAAAGAAGGTGCAGATATCGCAATTGCATATTTAAATGAAAAAGAAGAGGCGTTATCGACTAAAAAAGAAATTGAGAAATTTAATGTCAATTGTAAAATAATAAAAGGCGATTTGTCTATTGAGAAAAATTGTAAAATTGCAGTTGAAAAAACTATTGAATCATTTCATAAAATTGATATCTTAATTAATAATGCAGCTTTACATTGGGAATGTGAAACATTAGAAGAAATTTCAACGAAGCAGCTAGAAAAAACATTTAAAAACAATGTATTCTCATATTTCTGGATGACAAAATACACTTTACCTTATATGCAAAAAGGAAGCACCATCATCAATACTACTTCAGTTACTGCTTATAGGGGAAGTCCAAAATTAATTGATTATGCTGCCAGCAAAGGAGCTATCGTTTCATTTACAAGAAGCTTATCTGCTAATTTAGTAAAAAAAGAAATTAGAGTAAATGCTGTTGCACCTGGTCCTGTTTGGACACCTCTTATTGTGTCTTCTTTTGAACCTGAAAAAATTGCAACATTTGGAAGTGACAAACCTATGGAAAGAGCTGCTATGCCAAATGAAATTGCACCTGCTTTTTTATTTTTAGCTTCAGAAGATGCTCGATTTATTACGGGACAAGTAATCCATCCAAATGGTGGAGAAATCATAAACGGCTAAAGAAATATGAAAAAATCAGATAATACTCATTCAGAACATGAATTTTTATGTTTAATTCATGAATTTATTTTTGGAACTACAACTGCACATTTGATTCTTGATCCCCCATTTATTATTAAATCACTTGAGAAAATTAGTCAAACTACTTTATGTAAACAAAAAAAAGATTTTTTTGAAAATATAATTACTGACTACAAAACATCAGTAATCAAATTTCTTGACAAGAATAATTATTCACATGGAGAAATCTGTCTAACAAAAAAAATGTTAATTCATTTTTATTCAAAATTTTCTTACAATAAAGTAAAAAAAGAACAAGAGTTAATAACATTGATACACAGAGATTTATAAATAACATTAGCCCATTATTAATTGTATACAAATAATAATGGGCTAATAAAAATAATTAAATTATTTTCTACTATTTCTTCTCTTTTTTCTTTTTTTGAGCCAAAAAAATAAAAATACCCATCCTCCTATAAGCATTATTATATAAGCGAAAATATGCAGGCTAGATAAAAAAAATTCTTTAAATTGTGGGAACATAATAGTTGTTTTTAGGAGTTTAACAAATTCTTTTTAATACAGTATTTTTCCCTTTTGTAACCTTAACATATTCTGAGATTCCATTAACTTGACCGTTCGAATTACAGTTTCTACACACATTCCTGTTATACCAGCTAATTGCTGTCGTGTTAAATCTATTTTAAAAGAAAAAGGCACTGTTGATTCTATAGCATTATTTTTCAAATAATCCAATAATCCTTTCATTCTAATAATGGGGTTATTAATGGAGTTATTTTGCATCATAAGAAACTTATAATGCAATTTCTCTGACATACAACGACTAAGATTTATGTATAAGCAAGGATTAGATTCCAATAATTCTAAAAAATTAGTTTTACTTAATCTTAAAAATACGGTATCTTCTATAACTTGAGCGTTCATCGGGTACAATCTTTCTAAAAACAAGAAACATTCTCCTACGCTATTTCCTGGTAATAGAATGTTTTGTATAGATTCTTTTCCTTCTTCATTAAAATGATTAACTTTAACTTTTCCTACAATAATCTGATAATAGAAAGAAGGATGAGCACCTTCCGTAAATACAGTCTCTCCATTCTTAAAATAGACTCTTTCAGCACCAAACTGATACAATAATTTTTCATCAATAAGCATAGTATTAATCTTTTGTGGTTTGTTTTTAAAATATAGTAATAGAGGCAGTAAATCGTTTTAAAAAGAATCAATAAGTATACCATAGGATAAATGAGTATGTTAAACTTTATCAGTACAATCCTTTTCAAATAAAAAGATCTCTTATTAATAATTATTATGAATAAATATTAATAAGAGATCTAATCACAGAACTAATTTTCTTCTTCCGCTTCAAAATTGATTAAAGTTTCAGCAATTTCAGTAAGATTATCATCCGTTTCTTCTTCTTCAGACAATGTTTTTTCAAGTAAATCAGCAACCTTTTCATGTTCCATTGTCAAAGCTAACTGCACAAGTCCTCCATACGTTGCAATTTCATAATGTTCAATTTTTTGAGCAGCAATAATCAAAGCCGCGTCACGCGTCATCGATCCGTCTTTAGTGGATTTTATAATCTCTTCTGCCTCTTTTATTAATCCTTTTATTGCTTCACATTCTTTTTTATCTGCTTTTTCATCGAGTAAAGTAAAAACTTTTTCTAATCGGCTGATATGCTTTTTGGTTTGTAATTGATGATCCTCAAAAGCATCTTGAAGCTCTTCTGTTGTAGCAGATTTTTGCATTTTTTCCAATCCATCAATTAATGCATGTTCAGCATAGTATATATCTTTAAGTGCAGAAATAAAGAATTTATGCAATTCTGATTTTTTCATTTTATCATCAATATTTTCGATTGATTTATCCATTGAATCAATTTGATGAGACTCTTTCTTTGCCATAATTATTCATTTTTTTTAATAAAAATTGCCCCTCCTAAAAGAGGCAATATAAAACAATTAACCATTTCTTCTACCTCCAAAACCTGAACGGCTTGAATTTGAAGAACGCCCGCGTTGATTAGAAGATCGTCCACCTCCATGAGATGCTCTACCTCCCATACGCGCAATACGCGTACGTTCTGCTTTGCTCATTGAAGCAAATCCTCTTTTTGAAGTTCCCGATCCACTTCCTGAATTTCTGCTATTCCCACTTCTTGATGAATTGCTTCGAGAATTAGAAGAAGAGTTAGAAGTAGATCTTCGGTTATTAGATCGTGATGATGAAGAACGGTTACCACGACCAGAAGATCGATTATTAGAAGAAACAAATCTACCCATACTATCTCGCTGTGGCGTACTTCTTCTATTTCCTCTTCTATTATCCTGATCATCTTCATCATCATAATCTTCGTCGTCGTAATCATCATCGTCATAGTCATCATCGTCATAGTCATCATCTTGATAACCGCTTATAAAATCATCATAGTCTTCTTCATAATCAGAAAAATCATCATCATAATCTTCATCTTGTGATGCATCATTAAAACCATGATCATAACCCAGCTGATAAATTTCTTCTAAGGTTGATTTAGCATTGTTTGAATTACTGTGCGAATTGTGGTTGTTTGAATTACTTCTTTTCATAATTGTAGTTTTGTAATTTATGACACAAATTGACTAGTATTTATTATGACATAAATTGGATTTAACTTTTATTGAAATACTAATTAGATTTCTTTCTATGGCTAAATTATTCACATAAAGATTGTGATATTATGACTCAAATCATAATAGTATAAAAACGTTTTCAATTCTTAAAATCAATACATTAAAAAAAATACCCGCAATATTTAGCGGGTATTAAAAAAGAATAAAACATTAATAAGTGTGATATGTAAAAGTAATTAATTTAACCTTGTTTCTTTCCAATAAGGAGTCGTAATACTAAGGAAATAAAAGCCATAAATAATAGAAAATGCACAATTCCATGATAGCTTATACCTAATCCAAAATATATTAATCCCCAAAAAATTATTAGAATGGTTGCTATCAACACAAATGTATTTCTCATCTCAGTTTTAATTTAAAAGTTAATTAAGCCTTCACATAAACATTTCCATTCTAATTTAGCTATTCCAAACATTCCTCCTAAAGCAATAATGAAGTTTCTAAAAAAATTGATTAAGTTTGTATGACTTAAGTTAGGGTATTCATTTCGACCATATACTCCTATTTTGATTAAATTATTATCTTTACTTATTCGAAAAGTTGAGGTCGACTTTTTACTATAAAAATGAGCAATTAATTTGCTGTTTTTTTTATTTGGAGAACTAGATGGGGAACAAATAAAAGACAAACTTGCTTGATTGTCATCAATAGATTTTTGCTCGCAAATTGATACTATTTTTACCCAATCAAATCCATTTTCACCAAAAGTTCCTGGTCCTGGTATATCAATTCGTATAAAATCTCCAACAATTGGTAAACGATTAACATGAGCTCCACTTTGGTCAAACAATCTAAAATCAGCAGAAAATTCACCACAGAAATGTTTCCAATTATTTATAGAAAGAAATCTACATCTTAGTATTTGGTAACAATCATCAATTAATCCATCATCATTGAAATATCTATTACTTTCTGTATCATGAAAGCCTCCTCCTCTTTGTTTTGGAATTTCATTATAAGTTTTTGTTAGATATTTTTTCAACTTTTTCATAATGTATGAATTAACATGAACGAAATTAGCTGCATCTATTGCTTATATTTATGATTGAGGTCATATTTTTAGTAAAGAAATTATTAGATTATATGTTGTTCTTTGAGGTTAAAGACAATTGTACTTTAGAAAAAATCACATAAACTAACAGTTCCACTAAAATAAATTTGTTTTAAAAAAAACAATTAGAGATTATTTCACTTAAAATACTAATTTTTTTTATTAGATTTATTAAAATAATTTACTATTGATATGAAAAAAGTTAGCAAGAATTAGTATTTTATGTTAATTTATTCACAAAAATCACTACACTAATACTACACCACACTCCCCTACACTATTGATGAATAAAGGGATTTACACTTTCTGTATCGGAAAGTAACCTCATCAATACTAACATAGTATAAATATATTAAAAAACCTCCTAAAATCAATGTTTTAAGAGGTTTTTTTAATATTTCAAAGTATACAAAAGAATAAATATGTTATAGGTTTATTATAGTTATTTGTATCAAATATTTGTACCTTATTTGTATTTTTAATAAAATCAGTTGAAAAATTTGAGTGAAAATTGGTATTTTGGACGAAATAAAGTCCTTTTAAATATTCTTATTTCTCCTTAATGGATTTTATACACTTTTAAAAAATGTACGTTATCAAAATAAATGGGATACTTCTTCCTAAAAATTAAGAGAGTGTTTGGTTTATAAATTTATTATTTTTTCTTGAAAATACAACTTCCTTCTTTTTGTAATTGTTTGTTGTTTAATACTTGCTCTTTGTTCCAAAATTTTATCTGCACTACCAAAATAAACATCCAAAGGAGTATGGTTATTCAAAGCCTCATGATAACGTTGATTATTGTAACGATAAACAGATTTTCTAAAGCTGCTTTTAATTCTTCTGGAGCGAAGTAATTATCAAGTTTTACCATTTTTGATGGTTCTGTAATAGTGTTCAATTTTTCCTTGTGTTTGTGGATGATTGGGTCTTCCGTGTATTTGATCCATTTGATAATTGTCTTATAAATACGATTGAACAAAACCTCCTTTAAGAAAATTCACGTGTAATATCTTTTAGTACAAAAGAATAACTCTCCACGTCAACAAAGTGTTTTGTTTTTAAAAATTAATGCATTCCCAGTTTTTCTTCCTGTAAATCGAGCATTTTTAAATGTTTACGTACAATTTCTTCGTCAAGAAGAAGTTCCTCACGGTTTTTGGAGATCAGCCATTCGCGCTGATGGTTTATGATATCCAAGTAAACTTCACGGTATTCTGGAAAATTCAGAATGACTTCCGAACTGTTGACACGATTTTCCCAGATTTGTAACTGATCCTTTATCGCCGGGAATTTTTCAAGTTTTTCGAAATGGGTATCCTGGATTCTTTTCACTCCTATTTTTGCAAGTTCGTTCCGGATTTCATTATCGATTTCCTTTTCAGAGCGGGTAAAATCAGGATCCTGAATTTTGAATTTTGTGATGAGAAAAGGCAGCGTCAAACCCTGAACCAACAAAGTAAGCAGGATGACCACGAAAGTGATAAATAAAATCAAGTTCCTGTGCGGAAAGGGTGTTCCATCATGCAAAGTCAGCGGAATTGAAAGTGCGGCAGCCAGTGAAACCACGCCGCGCATTCCCGTCCAACCGATTAAAGCAGGCACTTTCCAGCCTGGATTTTGTCGGTCGGCAACAGTGATGAAATTACGCATAATCATCGTGGTGAATACGGCACCATAAGCCGCAACGATTCTTGTTATAACCAGAATAACTGTAATCAAAACGCCATAACCAAATGCTGTGAACAAATCTGTTTCAAGCCCTGAAACAATCTGTGGTAGATCGAGCCCGATCATCATAAAAACAATACCATTCAGCAAAAAAACCAAACTGCTCCAAACATTTAGCGTCCCTAAACGCGATGAAGTAGCCAGAAAAGAATGACTTCTGTTGTAAAGCAACAAACCACCACAAACTACAGCCAAAACACCGGAAGCGTGAAGCTCTTCCGCCACAAGATACATGAGGAACGGCGTTACGACTGTGAGTACAATATCGATATTGGCATCAGTTGGCAACAAGCGGTGCATCTTCATAAAGAAAATTCCTATAAGGATTCCGATTCCAGCACCCCCGATACACATCCACAGAAAACTAAGGGCAACTTCGTGCCAGATGAATTGTCCCGTCGCAACGGCAATCATTGCAAAGCGAAAAATAATCAATGATGAAGCATCGTTCAGCAAACTTTCACCTTCAAGAATGGAAGAATACCGTTTCGGGATTTTTACAAATTTCAAAATCGCTCCGGCACTCACGGCATCCGGCGGCGAAACTATTCCCCCCAATAAAAACCCAGTGCCAGCGAAAATCCAGGAATAAAATGATTGGCGACAAAAGCTACAACCAAAGAGGTAATAAACACTACCACGAAAGCAAAACTGACCACAATCCTGCGCCAGCGCCATAATTCTTTCCAAGAAGTCGCCCAGGCAGCTTCATACAAAAGTGGCGGCAGGAATATAAAAAATATTAGTTCAGGTTCTATATGAATTTTAGGCGTGCCGGGAATAAAACTGATGCCCAGACCGGCCAGGACCAGCAAAACCGGATATGCAACTTTTATTTTTTTGGCAAGCATCACCAGCAAAACGGTGATGATTACTAGGATCAGGTAAAATGTGAGATTCTCTAGCATTTAGTTTTTAGATTTTTTTGATTAAAGAAGTTTCTCGAAAGCTTTTCTTACACCGCTTACCAGGTAACCCTCGTCGCAATAAGTATATCTTATTTTATTGAGTATGTGAAGCATTGGCTGCGTTATCAAAATTCGTATCCACTTTTCGCTGAAAATTTACAAATTTAATTCGATATCCTATAGTTTTATTCTAATTTTGTAACGAAATCGAATGAAGAAAACGAAATGAAGCAGTATCACCTAAAAGATTTTAATCAAAAAAGAGAAGACGAAAATTTATCTTTTCGTGTATTCGATTTTACATCCGCTACTTTAGCCCCCTATACCATACCTCATCAAAATACACACTTTTGTGTCTTGATGGTTGAAGAAGGCATTCTGGCTTTACAAGTTGAAGAAAATAAACATATTCTTCGTCCTCATAAAGTAGCTGTTATTTTCCCTCATCAGGCCAGTTTAATACAAGTTCAATCTGAACAAATAAAAGGAAAACTTATACTTTTTGATGAAGTGCTTTTTTGTTCGGATATTCTTAAGAATGAACTTAGCGTATACAATGTCAATTTATCCACCCAATTGAATTGCACAATTTTAGAAGAAGAACCATTTAAAGAAGGCTTACGCACTGTAAAAATTGTACAAGATATTTATCACCACCCTAGTTTGATCAAGAAAGAACAAGCACGTTTTTTTATTAAAACGTTTTTATTATCGCTGATTGAATCTGTACATGGCCAACACGCCTTACTTTCGACATCTCATAGCAGCGATCAACAATTATATGTGCATTTTAAAAAACTCTTGAACGAGCGATACAAAACTCAACGTACGGTTCAGTATTATGCGGATCAATTGCACATCACGCCTAAAAAATTAAACACCATTACGAAAAAGCATTGTGGAGAAACGGCTATTGATGCCATTCATCACCGCATCTTAACGGAAATTAAACGCCAGCTGATGTTTGGAGATCGTCCTCATAAAGAAATTGCTTTTGATTTAGGCTTTAATTCACCTGCTGCTTTGAATAAATTTGTAAAAGCAAAATTGAACGAAACCCCTACACAATTACAACAAGAATTGGCTCAAATGTATAACACGTAGTCCTGTTTGTATAATAGTAAAGACATTTTAGCCGCTAACTTTGCCGAATAAAATAAAATATAAAATGAGTAAATTATTTGTTGCGGGTGAAGTATTTCATGGCGCTGGATCTTTAGACGAATTAAAAAATATCAAAGGTAAAAAAGCATTTATTGTAACTGGAGGAAGTTCTATGCGTAAAAGTGGAACTTTAGATAAGGCGATTGCATATTTAAATGAAGCTGGTATAGAAACTATTGTATTTGATGGGGTTGAAGAAGATCCTTCTTCAGCTACAAGTTTTAAAGGTGCTGAAGCTATGCGTGAATTTCAACCAGATTGGATTGTTGGTTTAGGTGGTTGTTCAGCAATTGATGCTGCAAAAATGATGTGGGTTTTCTACGAACATCCTGATGCTGATTTTGATGCCATGACAACACCATTTACTGTACCTACGTTAAGAAAAAAAGCAAAATTTATTGCGATTCCTTCTACAAGTGGAACAGGAACAGAAACAACTGGTTTAGCCGTAATTACAGATCGTGAAAAAGGTGTGAAATACCCTATCGTTTCTTACGAATTAACACCGGATGTTGCCATTATAGACGGAGAAATTTGTGCTTCTATGCCTGCTCACATAACTTCAAATACAGGATTAGACGCTTTAACACATTGTGTAGAAGCTTATGTATCGAATATTGAAAATAACTACGCTGATGTTTTAGCGAAAGGAGGTTTAGAAATTGTTTTTGATAACTTAAAAGAAGCGGTGAATAACCCTACGAACATCAAAGCTCGTCAAAACATGCACGATGCATCTTTTATGGCAGGTTTAGCATTTAATAATGCATGGTTAGGAATTGTTCACTCATTATCTCACCAAGTTGGGGCATTATACGGAATCCCTCACGGTATGTCGAATGCCATCTTTTTACCTAATGTTATTCGTTATAACGCAAAAGTTTCAGATCGTTTTCCTGATTTAGCAAAAGTTATTGGAAAATCAACGGCTGAAGAATTAGCACAAGCTATTGAAACGTTAAGAAGCGAAGTGAATAATATTGGATCGATTAAAGAATTTGGTATTTCAAAAGAAGATTGGGATAAAAACTTAGATTATATTGCTAATAATGCTTTAGTTGATCCTTGTACAGGATTTAATCCACGAGTACCAACTTTAGAAGAGTTAAAAGAAATTTACAATATCTGTTACGAAGGTTTAGTTTACCAAGACTAATCTATTAAGACTTTGTAATATAACTCCTAACCTCAATTATCGAATGATAATTGAGGTTTTTAATTCTATCTTAACCGAAAAATTTTCTGTTAGGTTTGTTTGGTGTTTGTCCGTACTTCGTTCGGTGTTCGTTCGGTGTTAACTGTTTTAAAGGATTTTCGGTACATTACATTATTTTCTAGATTTTTTTCTTCGACATTCGATTTATTGATGAAAATTATTCAGTTTCAAAATCCTTAACTATTTCATTAAAATTACTGTTATTGTACTTGATCTATATCTCATTAACATCCATTACCTAAGCTTAGATCTTATTTACTACTTCTACTCTATCTTATTCTTTGATATTATGGTACAATAATATCTCTAAATGTCCTACTTTGTCGTATATGACACATAATTTTGATGAATTAATACAACTATGGTTTCCGTAAATATTTATCTATTATTTTGATATTATTCGTTATTTGATTTTGTTGATTTTGTTTATTTATTTCCTAAACTTTTACTATGGATAAACGTCAATTTTCTGAAAAAGATATCAGTACTAAATTAATTACTCCTGCGAAAGAAAATGCTGGATGGGATAGAATGCATCCATATTTTGAACAAAAGACTTTTACAGATGCACGCATTCATATTTGTGGAAATCTTACTGCTCGTGGTAAATAAACGTGCAGACTATATTTTATACTATAAACCGAATATTCCAATCGGAATTATTGAAATTAAAGAAAATAATCATAGTGTGGGTGCAGGAATGCAACAAGGTTTAGAATATGCAGCAATATTAAATTTATCATTTTTATTTTCTACAAGGGTAATTGTTTTCTATTTCATGATAAAACCATTCCTAATTAAATTAAAACTGAATTGGAATTAGACCAATTCCCCTGTCCTAAAACATTATGTAATAAATACGTGAAATACAAAGGAATTAAAATTGAATTAGCCAAAGAAATCGTAGAACAAGATTATTAAAAATATTTGAAATTAGAAGGAGGTCCCATAGTATGGCTTAGGTATTCCTTTTCTTATTGTTCTTTTTTTATTCATTAATTTTAAATTTTAATTATCAGTATTCATATGCCCTTCGGGGAACAGACTAAAAAGTAACCAATACTTCGGCAGGCTCAGCACAAGCAAGTCAAGGCTGTAAACCTCTCTACTAAAAATATTTTCATTTCTCTAAAGATTTTAAAAACCCTATTTAAATCATTATTATTCTTTCATTTTTTTGCGCATCCAAAAAAACGAAACAAAAAAAGATGCCGACAGTAGTCTCTCAATGATTCAACTAACTAAATTATTTTCATAAAGTTGGCAACTCGCTTCGCTCAAACACTCCAACTTTTTTTATTCCAATAATTTAGAGTTGAATTACATTTCGATTCTAAATCGTCGGAGTTTTAATTCATTTTCAATAACATTTGAGATTAAGAGGAGGAGCCACGGTGTGGCTCAGGTATTCCTTTTCTTTATTTTCATTTTATTATTCATAGCTTATCTATTTTAATTATCGGTATTCATATGCCCTACGGGGAAGCTCATCCAAAAAAACGAAACAAAAAAGGATGCCTCATCCGTTCTCACTACTTCGGAATGACAACTGGTTTTTGTTATTCCTTATTATCGTCTAAGTCTTCAATACAATGTTTTGCAATTTCATTTATTTTCTGTAGAATTTTAAGTTAGTTGATTAACCATTTATCTAAATGAGTATTCTCTTTTGATAAAAAAAGACCTCAAATTCACATAAAAAATGAATTAGAGGTCCTTTGACATCTTAAAGTTTATTTAAAAACAACTTAACTTTTCTTCTTTTTTTTCCTTCTTCCCCACCATATCATAAAACCTGTTACTGGTAGAGAAGCAGAAATTAAGCTTACAACAAAAGCCAATATTTTTGTAGGCAATCCTAAAATAGATCCAACATGAATATCATAATTTGCTCCAACAACTTTCTCTCCAAAGTTCTTATCTTTTGGATCATGTATATGTAATAATTCTCCTGAATTTTCATCAAAAATTAAACTACTGCTACTGTAATATACTTGTTTTTTATGTGCAACATAAACTTCAAAATTTGGATGTTCATGATCGTCCATATGTTCATGTCCTAAATCAATAGAGAAACCATACGAGTTAGGATAGTTAGTTTTTACAGTTTCAATAATCTTATCGAGTGTAGATTCTTGTCTTAATTCAATTGGCGCAGTTGTTTTTATATGAGAAAAATCTGGATAAGTTGTATTGCCTCCCGAAAATATCACATAAATAGCAGCTTGAATAAAGAAAAAAGCATAAAATAATCCAGTAATAGAAAATATTAAAGCGAAAATTGAAGAATAAAATCCTAAAATATTATGAAGATCATAATTTTTACGTTTCCAATTTTTTATGTTTTTCCATCTGAACCAGAAGCGTTGTTTTTTAGCAGCTTTATTTTTTGGCCACCATAATACAATACCGCTGATTAACATAAAAATAAAGATAATAACAGGAATTCCTACCACATAGCTTCCCCAGCTCTGTTTTAATAAGAAACTCCAATGTATCATTTTTACGATATTAAAAAAGCCCTTTTTTTCATCATAAACTCTTAAAACTTTCCCTGTATAAGGATTCACATAAGCTTGTTTATAAATAGGAAATTCATCAAAATAATTCCAAGCATTTACATCATGTTCATACCAATAGAACATATAAGACATGTTTTTATCCATTGGTATATTAACCCAATGAATAGGATATTTTTCTTGTGTTTGTTCGTCAACTAATTTTTCAAGTTGACGAATTGGGATAACTTTCTTATTCTCTATATCTTTTTCTTGATGATAGATAACATCCTTACGAGCAATATTTTCAAATTCATCTTTGAAAACATATAACGCCCCAGTTACTGAAACAATAAAAATTATTAATCCAATAACTAACCCAAACCAGAGATGTAGTTTACCAAATATTTTTTTCAGTTTTCCTACTTTTTTTGATGATTTTTGCTTGGAAGCCATTTTTGATTAAAATTTATATGTAAGACTTCCCGAAACATTTACTAACTGTTGTGGATTTGCTGTTGTATAACCAATCCAATAATGTTCATTTGTTAGATTATCTACTTTTACACCTATTCTAAATTTCTTCGCATCGAAAAAAGCATTTGCATTTACGATAAAATATTCTGGTAAATAAAAGGTGCTATTTACTTGATTTTTGCTCGCATAGTTTGCTCCAATTCCGAATCCTAATCCTTTTATTTTACCATCTAAGAATTGATAACTTGCATTAAAATTTGCTAACCACTCAGAACCAGCAGTTGTAGGTCTTGTTCCTTCTAAAGAAGTATCTGTTGGATTTTCTTCAATTTTTGCATTATTATAAGCCAAACCTCCTACTAGCGAAAATCCTTTCACTAGATAAGCATTAAGCTCTAATTCTACCCCTTCACTTTTTACCTTTCCTGATTGTGATTGAACAGATTGAAAAGTATCAGTATATTCTCCTGTATATAATAAAGAATTTTTGACATTGATATTATAATAACTTAAGGTCGCATTAATTTTATTATTAAAAATATTCATTTTAAAACCTCCTTCAAATTGATTTCCTTTTTCAGGATCAGAAAGAACTTGAGTATTTTCTTTATCTATGGCATAATATCCATTGCTTTTGAAACTATTTTGGTAATTACCAAAAACAGAGAATTTAGTTGGAACAAATTCATATACAAATCCAAACTTTGGAGACCAAGCTGATTGTGAATATGGTTCTGTTGGGTTATTATATAAATTACCTCTTTTAGAATCGTTATTCTCGTAACGAATAGAAGCTAAAATATTTAATCCTTGTACTGGTGTAAAAACATTTGATATATAAGCACTATACGTATTTAATTCACCTATTATTGGATATTCACCAACCGAATTCGAAGTATTATAAAAATCTTGTAAAGTATGATTATTCATGTTTGAATAATTTCCATTTTTAAACGGAACCCAATCAAAATCACCAGAAATAAACATTTGATTATTTTTGGTTTGCATATAATCTAAACCAACAACCGTTCTATTTCTCATTTTACCAAATGTATAATCGAAATTAAAATTTTGTTGTAATTGGAAAATTGTTTTTTTACTATCTCTTGTTGATTGATCTGCACGCATAACGCCTAATTCTGTATCTAATGGATTTTTAGTATAAGTACTTTCTGGAGCAACATAAAAATATGGGCTAAATCCATTCGATTGAGAATAAGCATTACTAATATTCGTAGATGATTTAATATGATCGTTAATTTTATAATTTATTTGACCAAATAAATTTCTGACTTTTGATTTGGCTTTAAGACCATCTCCAACATAAGATTGTTTGTAATCTAATCCCAAAACTCTTTCAAAATCTTTCATATTATTAATCCCTAAAGAAGGATTACCTGCTAAGTAAAAAAACATCTGCTCAGCCATTGCATTATTTTCGTACATTTCAAGATCAACGTTGATATCTAATCGATCATTCGGTTTGTAACGTAATGATGGAGCAAAAGCAAAATATTCATTTCCGCTATTTTTTTTCTGAAAAGTACCAGAATTTGTATACGCTGTATTGACTCTAAACATTAATTTATTATCATTCGTAACTGGAGCATTAATATCTGCAGATGCACGGTAGTAATTATAACTTCCACCTGCAATACTTACTGATCCATCAAAATTTTCATGCGGTTTTTTTGTAATTCTATTTACAACACCTCCATAAGAAGTAACATTACTACCAAACATTGTAGCAGAAGGACCTTTTAATACTTCTAATCTTTCTAAGTTTACAGCATCTATAGTAGTAGAAACAGGGGCTACCAAACCGTTACGTAAAGAGTTGTTGGAAACAAAACCTCTTAAAGTAACATAAGCTCCTCCATCTCCAGATCGACCTGTAGAATTCCACATTTTTTGTAAACCAGTTACATTACGATAAGCATCGTCTACTGTAAAAATAACTTGATGATCTAAAACTGATTTATCAATACTCGAAAAAACTTGAGGATTCTCGATAAACTTCAACGGCATTTTATTTGAAGTATCGGTATCTTTTTTTATAAAAGTATTGATAATTACTTCGCCTAATGTATTTGTCTGTATTGAATCTTTTTCTTGTGCAGAAGTAATGCACGCATATAATAATGAAAGTACTATTGTTACTTTTTTCATTTTGAAAATTTTGACAAAGCTATTTCATTATTTTAATTTATTCTAAATTAATTTAATAGTTTTTTCTTATATTCATGTTTTATTAATTAAGTTTTTTTTATGATAATTGAAAAACATTAACATAACGAAATAAAAAAAATTCACTTTTAACAACATTTGAGATTAAGAGGAGGAGCCACGGTGTGGCTCAGGTATTCCTTTTCATTAATGTCACTTTTTACTTGACTAAAAAGTAACCAAAAAGTCAAGGCTGTAAACCTCTCTACTAAAAATGTTTTCACTCCACTAAAGATTTTAAAAACCCTACGGGCTAAAACCTTTTTAACGCTACATTCAACCATTTTCTTAACGTGAGA
>NZ_DJDM01000004.1:285-10508 GCF_002431085.1 Empedobacter sp. UBA5924 | reverse complement strand
TAAACCTCTCTACTAAAAATGATTTCACTCCACTAAAGATTTTAAAAACCCTACGGGCTAAAACCTTTTTAACGTTGCATTCAAACATTTTCTTAACGTGAGAGTTTTAATGCCAGTTCTTTATTCTTTTTCTATATTCAAATTCACTTTTAACAATGGTTTTTGTCATTCATTATTATCGTCTAAGTCTTCGATACAACGTTTTGCAAGCGCCACTCTGACTGACGATAATAAGAAGCTGAAAATGAATTCTGCTTGATGATTTTTTCGGTTTTCTTAAAAATTGGAGTGTATGAATTTATAAATTAGACAGGCTTTTTATGTTTTTGACGCATTGACATACCTCCTATTTTTTACGCTGAACCTAATTTCGGTACAAACTTTAAAAATGAGAAACTATGAAATCTTTTTATTTAATTGTACTTGGGTGTTTTGTATTCAATAGCTGTATAGAAGATGAAAATATTCTAATTGACACCCCGATTCATTCAGAACGTATTACTCCTTCTTTGAAAGATAATATTAAGGATAGCATTCCTTCTAAAAACGACCCGCCTCGTGATAAAGATCCCTATATGAGAACTATTGATGAAGATGAAAACGGAAACTAATGTTAGATGTTAGAAAGTTATTTTTTAAGAATTAAAATACTAAAAGATGAGAAAAATTGCACCGTTTATACAAACGCTCATCTGCTACCTATTTATTGTTTTATTTGTCTATGCTGCAGTAAGCAAACTGATGGATTTTGAAACTTTTCAAACGCAATTGGGACAATCGCCCTTATTAGCTAGTTATGCGATTTCTATTTCCTATGGCATTATCATCCTAGAACTTGTAACAGCTGTTCTCTTGATGTTTGAGCGAACTAGAAAAATAGCCTTGCAGATTTCACTTTTATTAATGGTGATGTTCACCACCTATATTGTGATTATTCTACATTTCACGCCATTTACACCTTGTTCTTGTGGTGGAGTTTTAGAAAAGATGGGATGGACAGAACATTTAATTTTTAATGTAGTCTTTGTAGGTTTAGCTCTAATTGGCATTAGGATAACAAAATCCTCTCAAACATGGAGAGGTTATATAATTGAACAAACTACTCTTACAATAATCGGAATTGTTAGTGTAACCATTTTGTATAGTTTATCTGAACAAAAATCTCAGTATAACAATGCGTTTACGCGTAAATACATTCCGCATTTAGCAGAAAAACTAACTACACTCAATTTAGAATCCACAGGTTATTATATAGCAGGTATTGATAGTTGTTATGCTTATTTAGCTCATCCTAATGCTCCTTTATTTCTTAGAACTTATGATTACCATACGCAAAATGTGATTAATAATCGGATCAAAATAAAAAATGAGCTACTCCCTTATAAACGAATAATAACATCCGTAAACTCCCCATACTTCTACTTAGGGGATGGAACAGTAGGAATTATAGAAAAAGGAATATTAAACGATTATACAGCTTCTCTTGAAACTATTGATAATGCTTATTATAATCAATATGTTCCTGGAAAAAAAGATCATTTTGGTCTTTCTATAACAAGTCAAAAAACTAAACAAACAGCACTCGCTTTGTTGTATAAAACAGTGGATGGATTTCAAATAAAAATAAACGATACAAGTTTAAAAAGCCATTACGATGGAGCATTTGATTTGGATGGATTACTAATTTGGAATGAACAACATCAGATCTTTTTATTTGTCTATTATTATAAAAATGAAATTATCATCCTTGATTCTATGATGAATGAAAAAAATGTTATGAAAAGCATCGATTCTTTAAATGAACCAGAACTTGATGTTGCTTTTTATAAAAAAGACCAAAACTATCGATTAGGTCCTAAAACAATTCGAGTAAATGAAACGATAGCTACCTATGGAGATTATCTCTACATCCACAGCAAACGACTGGGAAATTTTGAGGAAGAACATCAAAGTGCAAGCATCATAGATGTATATGATCTTGTAAACAACCATTATCTCCACAGTTTTTACCTCTATCATAAACCTAAACAACAACTTATGGATTTTAAAATATACCAAAACTCTGTTTTCGCTGTAATTGATGATGAAATCTATCGCTATCAATTGAAAAAATAAATCGTTGCGCAACGCAGGACAAGACTGAAAACCTGTACAATAGAGTAAGTCACCACATTAAAATGAAACAAAATGAAAACAAATTTTCTAAAAAAAGCGCTACCTATCGGGGTAGGAATGATGGCTGTTGCTTTTGCATTTGCCACTGAAGGGAAATCTTCTAATGAATCTACAGAGTATGCAACTGCCTATATTTACAATGATTTAGAAGAATGTGAACAGGTAGATGCCACTTGCAATAACATAGGAACTGTAAGTTGTACAATTGGTTCTAAAGAAGTATTTGAATTTAAAAATGGTACTCAATGTAGTCAAAACTTGATGCATTGGCAACCATAATTTAAAGGAAAGGAGCGTAAGAGCTCCTTTCTCTTATTTTAAATACGTATTAAACCAATTTAAGATTGAATCATATAACATTTCTTGGTTCTCTTTACGCGTTAAATAATGACCATCGTTATTAAATAAAATCAATTTACCTTCTTTATTTAATTTTTTCATAGCCATATACATATATATACTTTGATACCAATTTATATTATAATCAGATTTACCAGCCCACAACAATAAAGGCGTTTTCATGTTTTCCACCTGATAGAAAGGTGAGTTTCTTATATAGTTATTTTTATCTGTATAATAACTTTCTTTCATTCGAAACTGCTGACTTTCTAACCTCCATGCTTGCTCTCTAAACCAACCTTCCCATTGTACATCATGCGACCAAGAAACCAAATCCATCACGCCAGAACCCGCTACAATTGCCTTAAACAAATTGGAATGTGTTGCTATAAATGCCGCTTCATAACCACCAAACGAATGCCCAATTAATCCAAATCTATTCTTATCAATATATGATCGACTTGCTAGTTCTTCTACACTATTTTCTATATTCACGACAATTGATTCACCTAAATTTCCTATTTGATAATCTAAATTGGGTAAAAAAACAAAATACCCATCCAATATATAATTAAGAATGTTAAAACCGTCTTCGGTATATTTTGTTGGACTTGCAAACTGATTTACTTTATACGTCATATTCTCGTATACATAGTAAATAACAGGATATTGTTTGTTAGGATTAAAATTAGTTGGGTAAAGTAAAATCCCTTTCGATTTGTTTCCTTTTATGTTCTTGTATTCTATACTTTCACTTTTACCTAAATCTAATTTTGCCAAATCGGGATTACTTTGATATACTATCTTTCTTTTTTTGGTAGTCAAATCTATGCGCTCAATAATTGGAGATAAGTTATACCTAAACTTCTTAAAAAAACATGTTTGCTTATTAATACATACAGCATTTTCAATTGTATAGGATTCGAAGACAATTGGTACAACTTTTCCTTTTTCAAGAAAAGCAAAACCATTTTTCTCATCTTTATTCGATAGATCTAACATCAACTTTTGACTGATATCAATGTAAGAAGTATTTTTTAGTTCTTTTTTATTAAATCTATAACTTATATCCCCTTTACTAACTGTTATTTTTTTAGCCGTTGCATTTTTAATATTGTACATCCAAATATCAAACTCATCATACACAAACACTTCATTTTCATCCATAGACCACCCTTCTATTCCATACGGTGTTGGATGTTTATAATACATATCGTTTGTTTTATAAAAAGAATAATTTGATGGTATGGTAATTTTAATGTGCTTATCATTTTCTGTATCATATCCCCACCATTTTTTATCTTTAAAATACATGATATATTTTCCGCTCGGCGAAAACGAAAGATAGTCGTAAGAAAAATAATGTGCTGGAACAATTAACTTCTCTTCTCCTTTTTCATATTTTTTAAGGTATAAATCGGCAACAGTATATTGTTCTGTAGAAGGTTCATTTTCTAGAAAGTCATACGCTAATGCATAATTAAAGTTAGGTTTAATGATTACTGCATTCAATTTATTTGAAGTAATGATAGAAGATTCATTTGTTTTTGTATCCCATCTTATGCTCTGTTTATTCAAAACATATTCTTCAGCAACAGCTTTTCTTGGTGCTATTAAAGCATCTTGGGTATCCCAAATACTGTAATTATCATTTTTACTCTTTACGATATCTACATTAAAAAAGACTATTCCGTTACGATCACTTGTACTATCAAAACCATTTATTTTACGAGCTACCTCATCAGAAAATAATGCTTTACAAGCCAAAGATTTCACCTCCTTATTTTGGGTATTAATCGTGTAAAGTATCCCTCCGTCAACCGTATCTTCTAATAGAAGTATACTTTTTTGATCGCTTTGCCACCCTAATATCTTTACTTCATTTTTTGGGGTTATAAAGAGAGACTGTTGATTTTCTGAACCCGATTCCCATTTTTTCAATGTTTTAGTGTTAGAATCCGTATTTGATGTTAGAAAAACTAACTCATCTTTGGCGGGATGCCACTGGTAGTTTTCTACATCGTGTATCGTATATGACTTGTTACTTTTCAAATCAAGTAACTGTAAATCTTTTTTCTCTTTTTCTCCCTTTCTTAGGTATGAAATTATCGTTTGATCATGATTTGTAAAATATCTTTTATGTAGTACTTCAACTTGGAAAATTGTTTTTAGTGTTTTTAAATCAATTAGATGTAAATTTGATTTCTCATCAACAAAAGATAGTATATCATTATTTTTCAAAAATTTCAAAAGAATGATTGACTCCAATTCTTTTCTAACACCAGAATCTGTCTGTACAAGTATAACATTATTTTTATCTTGCATATCATTTACAACAACCCACTTTCCATCGCTACTTACGTCTGTAAATAAAGTATGTTTTGTCCAATTCGAAGTTTTTTGATTCTCTTGCGCTTTTGAAAAGCATCCCGAACAGACAAACAGCATAACTAGTATTGAATTGACATATTTAATAGCCATCATTTTGAGGATTTAGATTAGGATTAATCAATAATTCGGTTTCTGGAATTGGTAAAATTAAATCTCTTGGTTTCCAATTTGATTTTATAGGTTTTAGGGTTTCCTCTGCTATTTTCCAACGTTTCAAATCAAACCATCTGTTTCCATGTTCTGTAAACAATTCTAGTTTTCTTTGAAGTATAAGTTCTTTTTGAATTTCATTTGGATTAGATGAATTAAACGGATTTAACCCTGCTTTCTCTCGAATGATATTAATTTCTTTCACTGCCAATGCCAATTCGTTTGTATGCAAATAAGCTTCTGCTCTTATCAAGACTATTTCTGACAAACCAAATACAATAGAAAACTCTTTGCTTGAACCTGTATTTGCATTTTCTTTATATTTATAAGGTATATACCAAGATTGTGTATTTGTTGTATTGCTTACTTTCTTTGTCCAAAATTGTAACCTTTTATCCAATGGATCAAACTGGCTTATAAAATCTTGTCGTAAAGCTACCCGAGTTGGAGGTCCGCTATTAATAATAAAATATGATCCTTCTAACGTATTTTCACCATTTATGGTCGATGAAAATTGAAATATTGTAGACTTGCTTTCCTTTTTATATTGATTTTCTATTGGTTGTTGAAATGAAAAGTTCTGATTTTGAACAATTCCTTGCGTTTCACTCACTACTTTGTCCCATTTTTCTTGGTATAAGTACACCTTACTTAATAGGGCTGATACTGCATATATAGTTACTCTGTTATTCGCAGTAGACGCCACATTATTTACCAATAAGTCTTTTGCTTGAAGCAAATCTTTTTCGATATTATCGTAAACAATCTTTATTTCATCACGGTAAACATATCGATTGATTTGATAATTGGATGTAGTGATATAGGGTATTTTACCATATACATTCATCAAATTAAAGTGCGTAAATGCTCTTATAAACAACACTTCTGCTATCAATTTATTTTTTAACTCAAGGGATAAATTAGTTGAATTATTTAATGCCTCGACAGCTAAATTTGTTTCATAAATAATTCTATAATTATTTGCCCATATAGACGTTACCAGTGTATTAGAAGGCAATAATTGATGAGTATGAAACATTGAAAGGTTATTGCTGGTAGAACCATAAAAATCAAGTTCATCTGCATACAAACTAAATAATACGCTTGATCCATTTGTACTTCCCGACAACAAACCATCATTTTTCATGTCTTTGTAAATACTCGCAACTGCTGCATTAGCAGTTTGCTCGTTGTTGTAAACCTTTTCTATTTTTATTTCTCCCTTAGGATCATCTGTTTCAATCCAATCATTACAAGCAGCCAATGTAAATATGGCAACCAATAGGATGAATATATTCATCACATATATTGTTCTATTATTTTTCATGGTTTCAATTTTTTAAAATGAGATAGTTGTTCCAAATGCAATACGCTTTAATGGAGGTAAAAAATCTTCAATTTGTTCGGGATCCCCTCCTTTGTAGTTCGTAAGCGTTAGCAGATTAAAACCTTGTGCATACAAAGCGACTTTATAATTTTTCTTAAGAGGTACATTGTAGTTTATCGAGAGTGATTTTAACCTCACAAAAGAAGCATCACTTACAACTCCAGTACTTGTATAAAAATAATTTTGAGCAACAACAGCATTTGTATTAGAGCCTGTTGTATAAATTTGCGTACGTCCTTCATCTAGAACCGATGTAGGTTGATTAAAGAATGTACCTGCTGCATTTAACGTATGCAGTTCGTTGTAGGCTTTCTTTTTCGAGAATTGAAAAAGTACCTCAAGATTCCAATTGTTATAACGAATGGTATTTCCTAAACTTCCGTACCATTTGGGATTGAAATCCGTATATATTCTACGATCATCGGCACTACTTATTTTTCCATCATTGTTATAATCCTCGAACATATAAGTTCCATTTACAGGGTTTATCCCTATATAATTGTATAGCTTTGTGATATTTATAGATTGCCCAATAACATATTGATTGCTATAACTGGATTGAGCTAGATTTTCGAACGCTTTTAATTTATTCTTTGGAAATGTAATTAAAAAGGATGTTTCCCATTGCCATTTATCTTTCTTAATATTGGTTGAATGGATCGCAATTTCTAATCCTTTATTAACCACTACTGCATCCAAATTTGCTTGAATTGTTTTAAACCCTGTTGTAGCAGGTAACGAATAGCCTATTAGCTGATTATTGGATTGATTGTGGTAATAGTTTACTTCAAGATTTAATCTATTTTTCAGAAAAGCCAATTCTATTGCTCCTTCTATCTTTCGATTTTTTTCCCATGAAAAATTCGGATTATGTAAACGAGAAGGTGTTAAATAAGTTGTTCCATCATAACCATCTTGTTTTATAGAATATGTACTCAAATACTGATAATCCCCTATTTGATCGTTTCCAGTAATTCCATAACTCCCTCTCAATTTTCCGAAACTCAACCACGATTGATCACTCAAAAAATGTTCTTTCGAAAAAATCCAAGCAGCGCCTATTGCACCAAAATTCGCTAGTTTATTGGCTTCTCCAAATCGACTTGATCCATCTCTTCTTGCTGTAAGATTAAGAATATATTTTTGATACAAACTGTAATTAAATCGTCCATAGATCGCATTGTATTTATACTGTGAAGAAATATCTTGCAGAAATTGAAATGTTTTTGCTGCGCTCCTCACATTCATTAGTGCATTATCTGCGAAGCCAACTCCTCTTGTAACCAACTGATTTTGTTCGTTCATCATAAAAGTTGCTCCTACATTCAAGGTAATTTCACTATTTGTCCAACTAAGATGATAATCCAATTGCGGTTCTATTGACCATACTTCTTTTTCATTCTCATTCATTATGACACTACTATCAGCACTTGTATTACCATACACAGGATTTCTTACTGTATGTGGATTGAAACTTTTATCTTTTAAAATTGAATGATTGTAACCTAAATTCGTTTTAAATGTTAATTGATCCGTTAAAGCATAGCTCATATTAAAGCTGGTATTCAACACATTTGCATGACTACGATAGGTACTATAAGTAGATGCTATAGGGTTTGTCCATGTATTATTTTCCCAATTTAGATTTCCATTTTCATCGAATAAAGCGGGTGCATTGGGAGCTAATTTTTTAGCTGTACGCGCTAAGTTTTCTATTGGTAATACATTGTTATCATCTCCATAAATTAGGACAGTACCTACTTTAAATCTATTGTTTTTAGAAGAATGATTAAGATTGACAAAGGCATTCAGTTTTTTATAGCTATAATCCCCATATAAAACAGAAGTTTCTTTCATAAAATTGGTGCCAATCATAAAACTTGTTTGCTCATCACCACCCATAATATTTAGTCTTGTATTATTGGTTGTACCAGTATTCCCTATTAGTACTTTTTGCCAATCGGTGTATCGCGTTTGATCCCATGCTCCATTAATATCATACGCATTTGTTGGGTAGTTTGTAATCCCATCATTTGCAAATGCTTTCTTTCGCATCATGAGGTATTGTTCTGTATTTAGAAGATTTACTTTTTTTGTAATGGAATTGACACTAATTGAAGAATCTATATTAAATGTAGTTTTTCTCTTTTGTCCCTTTTTAGTCGTTATCAAAATCACCCCATTTGCACCACGCGAACCATAAATAGCAGTAGCATCCGCGTCTTTTAAAACTTCAATCTTCTCTATTGATTTTGGATCGATAGAATTTAACGGATTAATGTTTGAATTGGGCATTACGGTATTGGAGATACTGGTGTAAGACATAGAATTCATATCAAACGGAACCCCATCTATTATAAACAATGGATCATTCCCCGCACTTATACTATTCTGTCCTCTTAACCGAATGGTATAACCACCACCTGCTGTTCCTGTAGTTGGCGTAATTTCTAAACCTGCAACTCTACCCTGCAAGGCATCTAACACATTATTCACAGGCTGATTCTCAATTTCTTTAGCCGTTACACGTGCAATTGACCCCGTTCGTTCTTTGTCTTTTACGGAGTAGTATCCTGCATTGATCACCACATCTTTCAGCTGAATCCCGTTGTCTTCTTTTGTGAAACGTACATTGATCACACTTCTATTCAACACTGCTTCTTCTCGAATAGGGAAATCCAATTGCTCAAAAATTAATTTAGCATCATCCTGTTGTAAAGTCAACGAATAGTTTCCATTATCATCGGTAAAGGTGGAATTATCGGTTCCCTCCTCTTTTACCATTACGCCCACCAGTGGGACTTGTAGTTCTTTTACCGTTCCAGTAACGGTTTTACCTGTTTGTGCTAACAAGGGTGTTGCACAAAACAATCCCAATAATACAGTAAATGACTGCCTACTGAGTTTGAAGTAAAATTTTTTCATAATTTTACAATAGTTTTTTAAAATTCAACATTAGTTTTAAAAGCCACTCCTTTTCCTGTACATCGCGCCAACTTTGTTTTTGGGAAAGGAGGTTTTATCTTTTTGCGTTATAAGTTTTACGCTTAACGTTTTACGTTTTTATTCTTATTAATACTCAAGTTCACTTTTTATAACGGATTTTGTCATTCTGGGCTTGTNNTTTCCATAAAGTTGGCAACTCACTCCACTCAAACACTCCAACTTTTTTATTCCAATAATTTAGAGTTGAATTACATTTCGATTCTAAATCGTCGGATTTTTAATTCTTATTTATATACTCAAATTCACTTTTAACAACGAGTTTAGAAACGGTCATTGCTGAAAAGTCGAGTGTCAATTAGGCGTAAAGAGCGTTAAAATGATTTATGTTCGCATTTCATATGCGAATGATTCAAAGCATTTAGCGAGTAGCCATTATTGACCGACTTGTAAGCAAAGACTTGATTTTTTGATTACTTTTTGATCAAGCAAAAAGCAATAAATAGAGAACTTCTAATTATCGTAAATTCCATTTAGAATTTCATCTCTATTATCATGCTCGCGTGAGCTCGTCTACTTTTATCCTATATTCCTCCTAAAAATATCCCCCTCTGACAAGTTTTAAAAATTACATTAATAAATGAAAACTAAAAATTAACACTAATCACTTTATGAAGATCATTTATACTCTTTGTGTTGTCTTCGGGGGATAGAGTGTGAATCTGTTTACTCTTTCATGATTTTACATACGTTTTTTAATTCAACATTAGTTTTAAAAGCCACTCCTTTTCCTGTACATCGCGCCAACTTTGTTTTTGGGAAAGGGGTTTTTCTTTTT
>NZ_DJDM01000004.1:0-167 GCF_002431085.1 Empedobacter sp. UBA5924 | reverse complement strand
TCAACTTTTTGACACTCGCCTCCAAATCATATGACATTTTTATAATCCTTTTTCAAATACATCATACATTGTACATTTTACTTAATACATACTACATTTTACAACTCAACATCGATACACGAACCTCGAACAAACCATACGGAACGCATATACAATGGATACAGAAT
>NZ_DJDM01000027.1:0-30636 GCF_002431085.1 Empedobacter sp. UBA5924 | reverse complement strand
CACAGTTTTTGGTACAGTGTCCTAAAAAAATAAAACCCAAGTCTCTTTTATACTTACACTCTTTAAGAGATGGTGCCAAAATAATAAAGATGAGTTTTAATAACTCACCTTTATTATTTTATATTGCCTAATTGATCATTCCTATATTATAAATTTTTTTATTTTTCCCACTCAAATATTAATTCTATATCAACTCTTTCTCTTTTTGGAAATTTAAAGTTACTATCTATTTCTCTTAGTTTATTTTTAATTCTTTCTGGTGTTTCAAATTTCAATTTTGGATATTCTTCAATATTTTTAATTTCATATGAAGTATCTAATAAAGGGTTTTTAATATTACTAACTTCAATTTTTGTAGCGTTTTTTAAAAACCATGAGTATCTTTTTTTATCTTCTTCAATAGAAACAATAGCTCCAGGTAATCCATTAAACTTCCATGGACCAACAGAAATTGGAATATCTAATGTAAACCAAACAGTATAATTCCTACCTCTAAAAGAAGTAGTGGCTTTCCTAATATTCAAATTATTTTCTTTTTTTATTTCGTCCCATATCTTCCAATTCATTTTAGGGGTTTTTTCTTTAAATATGAACATTTCTACATCTATTTGTTCTTGTATTATTACAACAGAATCTTTTAAATTACTATATATCAAATCATTATCTAAAAAATTTTGATTTAACACAATGTTATTGGCATCTATCGAATTAGTATCTGTATTTTTTAATTTCTTTTCTACTGTATACAAACTTTCTTTTGTTTTTACATTGTATTCTAATGTTGTATTATATATAGTCGTTTTATTAAATATAGATATATAATTTCTAAACTCGTATTCTAATTTATAATTCTGACTATAAACAATATTTACACATAAAATATTCAATAACAATAAAATTAACTTCCTTTCCATAATTATTAAGTGTATAAAAAAAGCTATTAAATAATAGCCTTTTTTTATTTATTCTCCGCCTGCTAATCTATCTGCAACCTCTTGCAGATATTCTTCTGCTTTTCTTTTACATGCATCTTCTGTTATAGTCCATACTATTGTTTCTCCAGCAAGTGTTCCATCAGCATGGAATACTTTAATATTACACCATCCACCAAAAAATTCAGTTTTTAACTGTAGAGATGTTTGATTTGCTAAAACAGACGATGATCCAAAAATAGCAAAGATTCCTAATAATAATAATTTCTTCATTTTTTTTAGTTTAAACATTATTGTTAATTTATCTAAGATAGATATATAATTTATATATAACAATATTTTAAATACTTAATTTATTAAAATATGAAAAAGGAGTTTTTAACATTAAAATTGTAATTAAATAATATTCTATAACAGATTTTATGTAAAATACAAAACCTCCAAATGGAGGTTTTTTTTTATGTTCTATAATACTAATTATGTTAAGTAATGTTTTTTAATGACTAAAGTCACTTTTTTATTTTTATAAATTACGGTTTTCCATAATTATATTTATTATTTCATTTTTAAAATTGTATATCCAAAGTGGATAAATAAAAAACAATTTATAATTATTACGTATGAAAAAATTACAATTTTACGCTCTTTCATTATTATTAAGCGGATGCTTTATTACTACATCATGCCAAGATGATGATACTACGCAAGATAATTCTGAAGCAAAAATCGAAATGCAAAAGAATATGCAACAATTTCTAACTAGTGTAGAAATAGCTCCAAAGGGAAGAATTGCCATTAATGACCTCCAGTCTCTAGAATTTTTTCTTTAAACATTTATGATAGCAGTTACATTCCTCTTTCCTCATACTCTTTAGATGGAGAGGTTTTTGTTGATGACGGAAGTCAATTTGACGAATTTGCCTTGATTTTGTTTTGATAAGATCTTGACGATCTGAACTTCTGTAAAATTGCTTTGTTTCATAATTATCCCTAAGTTAATAAACTATATTTTTAAACGTTCCGTTTTTTAGGGAAGATTACAGTACCTCTTTGTTTGGAGATTCTTGTAATACAAAGATAGGCTGTGTATGGCTTAAAAATTGTAAAATTGAATTTGAGATAGGTTGGTAATGCTTAATAAAAATATTCTTTTAATACTATTTGTTATTCTTTTGAATTTATTTTTCAGATTAATACAAATAGTATTTTTTAATGATTTAAGTTTTATATCCGATTCTATATACACTTCAATTTATAAAATCTTTCTCATTTATGTAATATTTCGATTTTCTGATAATATTTCGATTTTTAAAAATAGAATATCTTTTTATATTTTTATTACAGTAATTTTGATAAATAGTTTAATTTCATATTACTATTTAATTTACTATGGGGTTTTAAATCTGTTTTTACATTTTTTAAGATGCTTTAATGTTGCATTATTTGAAGAATTAATCTTTAGAGTTTTAGTTTTTTATAATTTTATTTTTTATTTTAAAAATAAAAAATATGAAAATTTTTATATTTTTAAGTCTATTATTTATACTTCACTTTGTTTTTCTTTAATACATATTGTAAATTTTCTATTCGGTAGATATGATATTTTATCTACCATTATACAAATAGAAATAGCTTTATTATTTGGTGTATTTTTACAATATATTTTTTTAAAATACAAAAGTATTATTCTAATATCTTTAATACATTGTTTTTTTAATTATTATGGTTCTATTAATAGAATTTTTCATTCTAATAATACTAAAATAGAACCTGTAGTATTAGATTATTATTCATTTAAAAATAATCAAATAATATTAGTTCCTTTGATAATTATAACTTTTACATATATTTATATTGTTTTAAAAAAAAAATATAATAAACCAAACACTTCTAGTTTATAATATAGTCTATACTTTATAACACCTTTTATGTTAAGTAAAAGGTGTTTTGTATTATAATTTAAAAATTAATTCGTTTTCTTCTGATTGTTGAAGTTTAGATTTTTGTAAAAGTTTCAACGTTTCGGGTTGATTTACATTTGCTTTTGCAGCAATTTTATCTAATTTCAATTCATTTTTTGCGTAATCAACAATTGCATTCAAAACTTCTGTTCCGTAACCTTTGTTCTGAAATTTGCGTTTCAGACGAATGTTGATAACTGCGCCGTATTTTGTTTGGCGTAAACCTCCCCAACCAACAAATCGTCCGCTTTTTTTCTCGTGAACACCCCAAAGACCAAAACCATATTCTTGGTAATGTTTCTCCATATTTTCGATAAAAAACTTCGCTTCGTCTTCAGATTTATACGGTTTTTCGTTGACGATTTTCATCAATTCTTTGTCAGAATTTAATTGAAATAATTCGAATGCATCAATCTCAAAAAACTCTCGTAAGACCAAACTTTTTGTTTCGCAAATAACTTTCATTAAAACTTTTTAGTTCTTGCAAAGTTACTTCGATTTAAAGAATAAAAAAAGTCTTACCAATTATGATAAGACTTTTATATTTACTTTTTTGTTGTTGTTTTTGGTTTTGCTGGAGTTGTTGTTTTAGGAGGCGTAGCTGTTGCTTCCGAAACCTTTTGGTTAATCTCTTGTGTTAAGATTTGTCTTTTTAGATTGAAGATTTCTGTATCTTTTTGATCAATCTTAGCATCTAAATCTTTTACTTTTTGAGTTAATTCTGCAACTTGCTTTTCTTTTTCGTTTAATTGAGTATAGAAAAGTTTTGATTTTTCTCCAGAACTATTCAATGCAGAATACAATTCTTGCAAATTAGTATCATGTTCTTTTTGAGCCATTCTAATCATAGCTTGCGCATTTGTCAAAGCTGTATCTTTGATGTATAATTCGCTTTTAGCTTTTGCTAAATCTTTTTCAAGAGTTTCGATTTTCAAATTAGCTAATGTCAAATCTTTAGATGTATTTGATTGATCGTCTAAAGCTCTGTAATAATTAGCTTCCAATTCTTGGTGTTGTTTCTGAGGAACGCAACTTGCAATTGCAAAAAGTGTTAAACAACAAAGTACAATTTTTTTCATTTATATAATCTTAAACGTCTAATTCTAATAAAACAGGACAATGATCTGAGTGCTTTGCATCTGGTAAAATCGTTGCACGCGTCATATTTTTTTCTAATGTATTACTCACCATATTGTAATCGATTCTCCAACCTTTGTTATTGTTGCGCGCATTTGCACGATAAGACCACCATGAGTAATGATGAGGTTCTTTTACAAAATAACGAAAAGAATCAATCATATTACATTCATCAAGAAAAGCAGTCATCCACTCTCTTTCGACAGGTAAAAAACCAGAAACTTTCGCATTACGAACAGGATCGTGAATATCGATTGCTTCGTGACAAATGTTATAATCGCCACAAATTACAATGTTTGGATGAGAGATTTTAAGTTCTTTGATGTAATCTTTAAAATCTTCACAAAATTGTAATTTAAAATCTAATCGATCAATATTTGTTCCACTTGGCAAATACAAACTAATTACCGAAACATTGTCAAAATCAAGTCTCAAAACGCGACCTTCTTTGTCAATATAATCTATTCCAGTTCCTATTTGTACATGATTAGGTTTTATTTTCGAGAAAATAGCAACTCCACTGTATCCTTTTTTCTCCGCTGCATGCCAATAAATGTGATAACCCAATTCCTCAAACGGTTTTGTGTCCACTTGTTCTTGCATTGCTTTTGTTTCTTGAATACAAAAAACATCTGGTTGTGCAGCTTCTAACCATTCAACCAAACCTTTAGTCATCGCAGCGCGAATTCCATTTACATTGTAACTGATGATTTTCATAGTTAGCGAAATTACTAAATATTTATGACGGATTGATTTAGAAATTTGAATAAAGTGAATATTTTTTGTAACTTTTTAGAAGTTAATACGTCTTAATAATAAAAGACATCAATATGAAATACATTTTTCTTCCAATTTTAATATTCAGTTCGTTAGGATTTGCGAGCTGTTCGGTAGATTTAAATTCTAAATCGCCAGTTTCTAATTATTTAGACCGAGTAGAGGCAAGTAGTAATACAATTACAGAAATGCGTAAGATATCTTCTTTTGAAGGAATTGATGTAAGCAGTGCAATAAGTGTTACTGTTTCTGATGGTAATTATAATGGTGAAATTTCTGTTGAAGCGCCAGATAATATTATGAATAGAATCACGACTGAAGTGAAAAATGGTGTTTTGGTTATGAAAATTAATGGAACCGTAAACTTGAAAAATTCTTCTATTAAAATTAAATTCCCTCATCAAAAATTACGTTCGTTTGATCTATCAGGTGCAACGAGTGTTACCGTTTTGCCAACGCAGAAAGTAGAAAAAATGGCTGTTGATTTATCAGGAGCTAGTAATTTAAAATTAGATGTGGTTTCGAATTCTATTTCGGTTGATAATTCTGGTGCATCAAGTATGAAAATTTCTGGAAATGTACAGGATTTAAACATTTCAGTTTCAGGAGCTTCTTCGTTTATTGGAAAAGAATTGAAAGCTGCGAATGTAGTTGTTGATTGTTCAGGAGCAAGTTCTACAACAGTTTGGGCTGTGAATAGTTTGACTGCTGATAGTTCTGGAGCGAGTTCTGTTCGTTATGTAGACGAAAATGGTTTGAAAACGAAAGTGAGCACTTCTGGAATGTCTTCTATCAAAAGAATAAACTAATAGTTTTTGTTTAAAACTATGATAAGTTAATATTTAGTACTACAAAAAAATCGGATGAATTTCATCCGATTTTTTTTATATCTATTTTTTTTATTAGAATTGCCAACCTAATGTCAATAAGAATAAATTATTGTCTAATTTAACTTTTGGAGCATAAGTGTTAGGTAAAATTACATAATAGTTGTCTGTATCAATATATCTACTTCCTCCAATTAATTGTTGATATTTTTGAGTTTGATATTGATAAGCCGCATCGATATAGAATCCACCAAAATCATATCCTAAACCAAAACTTGCACGATTAATATCTCCTTGAAATGCTTTCGATAAAACAGTAGCGTTTGTTACAACATTATTTTCGTTTGCAATATCCATTGTAAAATCTTTGTAAGGAGAAGTTATATAATTATAACCAGCTCTTACTTTGAAACGATCTACACGGTATTCCGCACCAACTCTAACTTCACTTGAATTTTTTACAACATCATTGATGAAATTATTATCTCCACTAAAATATTGTGATGGTTTTAATTTTGTATCATTGTTCATGTGGTAGGTATAATCAGCACCCAGAGATAAATTTTTACCAACAACAAAACCTAAACTTCCTACAAGACGTCCACCACGAGTCATATCATAATCAGAAGAATACATATAGTATGAAGCAACAGTACCAGTTGATTCATTATGAGTATTATTATCGTTATAAACATCTTCCGAGATATTGTACCAAACAGGAGAATGATAAGCTGCACCTAAACGTACATTGTGATTCACTTTGTAAATTGCTCCTAAAGAGAAAGAGAATCCTTGTCCAATTTCATTATAAGGAGCTCCATTAGCATTGTAAACATATGTATCATTATTTTTGTCATAACGCTCTGCATATTGTTCGTATCCCGAATAGTTTGTTTCATGGAAGTTTAATCCAAATCCCAAATAAACTTTGTCATCATAACTTGTACCTAAATTAACAGAGAATTTAGATTTATATCCATCAATATCTTTAATGTAACCATTGAATGTCCAAGTGTCACCTGTATTTAAATTCTCAAAACTAATTCCTTCATTTGTTCCAATTGATGAATAATTGTCTAAACGCTGATTAAGATAAGCGACACCAACTGTAAAACGATTCCATTTTGAAGCTTCATTTGCAAAAACAAATGTTCCTCCAAATTGTTGGAAATCAAAATTGCTTTCAGATTCTTTGATATTTGTTCCGAAATTAGTTTTGTTGCTAAAAGTAGAAACACCAGCTGTTACTTGGACATCAGAGTTAATTGCTACTCCTAATCCAGCAGGGTTTTGCTCGACAGAAGTAATGTCACTTCCTAATGCACCAACAGCTCCACCAACACCAATATATTTAGCATTTCCGCTGTTAATATCTTGCGAATATAAATTTATAGCATTTGTAGAATACTGAGTTTCGTATCCTTTGTTCTGTTGTGCAAAAGCCAATGTACCAGCTAAGGTACAAAGGCTTAATAATATTTTTTTCATTTATATATGATCTAAATCTAGTTATCTTCTTCCACCACGAGAGCCTCCTCCTGTGCTACTTCCTCGAGAACCACCTCCCATGCTTCCGCTACTCATACTACTACCTCTACTTGGAGAAGGTGTAGAATATGATGGGCGAGAATTGTTCATGCTATTTGTTCTTTCATAGCTTCTCGTTGGTTGTTGGTATTGTTGAGCTTCGCGAGTCGGTCTTGTGTTGTAAGTAGGCTGTTGTGTTTGTGCCGGTCTTACTTCACGAGTTGGACGCGTGTTATTCATTTGCCCTTGATCAACAGAAGGTCTAACTTCTCTTGTAGGACGAGTTCCGTTAATTTGGCTTTGGTCTACACTTGGTCTTACTTCACGAGTTGGACGTGTATTATTCATTTGTCCTTGATTAACAGAAGGTCTAACCTCTCTTGTAGGACGAGTTCCGTTAATTTGACTTTGGTCTGTACCTGGTCTTACCTCGCGAGTTGGACGTGTTGTATTGTTAATTGTATTATCACGAGTTGGTCTTAAACCTGTAGAGATTTGGTTGTTTCTACCATTTAAGCTTCCAACAGGACGAGTAGAATTAATGGTGTTATTTAAACGACCACCATTTCTGTAACCTGGTTGAGAATAAATTCCTCTTGGACGATTGTATCCATATCCATAATAACCTGGATATCCGTAACCCCAACCGTTATTCCATCCGTAGTAACCTCCATAATATCCACCATAGTAAGGTCTGTTCCAACCCCAACCATAATATCCATTATACCATGGATCGTTCCATCCCCATCCGAATGAAATACCAAATCCGTTTCCGTACCATCCACCATACCAAGGATTGTAATATCCCCAACGATATGGATTATAGAAACCTCCCCATCCGTAATTGTACCAAGGATAGTTGTTCCAGATATTAATTTCTACACCATCATTACGTCCCCAGTCATAATTACTCGATCCGTTATAAGTTAATGTGTAGTCGTTGTTTCCAAAATAATTGTAACCACCTAAACCGTACCCGTTAATTTTAACTTTGGTTGCTGATTTAGATTGAGTATTATCATTTGTACTATCAACATCATCTTGGTAATAAAATTGTTCAGCACCATTTCCTTCTGCATCGAAGTATGGACTACCAATTTTTATTTCCCCTTTATTTTCTTGTTCTCCTTGCTCGTTACCATGTTGTAGTTGAGCTTGTTGATAGGTTTTATCTGTTTTCGGATTATAGTAAACTCCGTCGCTTTCGTAACCACTTGGTTGATAAGTCGAACAAGATGAAATTCCTAATGCAGCCACAAGAATTAATGTAGTTGCAGAAATTTTATTAGAAATTTTATAAACTTTGTTCATAATTATAAATTTACATCGTTTGTAATAATTAAATTTGCATAAATTTATAGGCAATTTTAATGCCAAGTAAAGATACGAAACTTATCAACAAATATAAAAGATTATGGCAAAATTAACAACTCGTGCTGAGGATTATTCTAAGTGGTACAATGAGCTTGTTGTAAAAGCAAATTTAGCTGAGAATTCGAAGGTTAGAGGGTGTATGGTGATCAAACCATATGGCTATGCTATTTGGGAAAAACTACAAGCAGAATTAGACAAAAGATTTAAAGAAACAGGTCATCAAAATGCTTATTTCCCCTTATTTGTTCCTAAAAGTTTATTCGAAGCCGAAGAAAAAAATGCAGAAGGTTTTGCGAAAGAGTGTGCGGTTGTAACGCATTATCGATTGAAAAATGATCCTGATAACAAAGGAAAGTTGATTGTAGATCCAGAAGCAAAATTAGAAGAAGAATTAATTGTTCGTCCAACTTCAGAAGCAATTATTTGGAGTACATACAAAGGTTGGATTCAGTCGTACCGCGATTTACCAATTTTGATTAATCAATGGGCAAATGTTGTGCGTTGGGAAATGCGTACGCGTTTGTTTTTGAGAACTGCCGAGTTTTTATGGCAAGAAGGGCATACAGCTCACGAAACAAAAGAAGAAGCAATTGCGGAAGCGCAACAAATGCAAGAAGTATATGCGGATGTTGTAGAGAATTTTATGGCAATTCCAGTTGTAAAAGGAAGAAAGTCAGATTCTGAGCGTTTTGCGGGTGCTGATGATACCTATACAATCGAAGCGTTGATGCAAGATGGTAAAGCTTTACAAGCGGGAACTTCTCACTTTTTAGGGCAAAACTTTGCAAAAGCTTTTGATGTTAAATTCGCAAGCAAAGAAGGAAAACAAGAATATGTTTGGGCAACTTCTTGGGGAGTTTCTACTCGTTTGATGGGTGCATTAATTATGACGCATTCTGACGATTTAGGATTAGTTTTACCTCCAAAGTTAGCGCCAATTCAGGTTGTTGTTGTTCCAATTTATAAAACAGAAGAACAATTAGAAGAAATTCGTCAAGTGGTGGATAAATTTTCGTCTGAATTGAAAGCGAAAGGAATTTCGATCAAATTTGATGATGATGATAAAACGAAACCAGGTTGGAAATTTGCTGAATACGAATTGAAAGGTGTTCCTGTACGTATCGCAATTGGTCCAAAAGATTTAGAAAAAGGTCATGTTGAGGTTGCTCGTCGTGATACTTTAGAAAAACAATTCATCGCTTTAGATAATGTATCAACTGAAGTAGAAAAATTATTAGAAGATATTCAAACTAATTTATTCCAAAAAGCGTCAGATTTTAGAGATACTCACACAACAGAAGCAACAACTTTTGAAGAATTCAAAGATATTATCGAAAATAAAGGTGGTTTTGTTTCAGCTTTATGGGACGGAACAGAAGAAACAGAAGAAGCTATAAAAAATGAGACGAAAGCAACAATTCGTTGTATTCCTCAAGCTTTTGAAATGCCTACTGAAGGAGTAGATGTTTTCTCTGGAAAACCAGCAAAATACAGAGTTTTATATGCAAAAGCATATTAATTTGCTAAATAATAATTAGTGAAAAAAACTTTCCAAAATAAAAAAGGAGCTAATTATTAGCTCCTTTTTTATTTTAATGTTTTTTGGCGTGCAATTCTTTTAAACGTAGTTACTATAGCAGAATATTATTTTTTGTTAAATATCAATCATTTACAAAAAAAGGAGTATATTCGATTACTAATTAACACTAACATATATGAGAAAAACTCTACTGTCGGTATTCTGTTTATTTTCTATGTATGGGCTATCAGCACAACAAGATGTGTTGTGGGAAAAATCTATAGGAGGAGAACAAGCAGAATATCTTTATAATGCTATTTCTACACCTGATTATGGATTCTTGATTTTAGGCAGTTCTGCTTCTGATGCAACAGGAGATATCCAAAAGAAAAATCAAGGAAGTTTAGATTATTTCATTTGGAAAATGGATGAAAATGGGAAGCAAGAATGGCAAAATTCATTTGGAGGAAACGGTTCAGATTTCTTATATACGGCTAAGCCTACTGCTGATGGAGGGTATATCTTAGCAGGAGCTTCTACATCATCAAAATCAGGAGATAAAACATCCAATAATCAAGGAGCTGAAGATATTTGGGTGATAAAAATTGATGCACAGGGAAAACTACAATGGCAAAATTCTTTTGGAGGAAATGGAAATGATATTCCTGTTGATGTGATTAGAACCAATGATGGAGGTTATTTAATTGCTTCAAATTCCAATTCTGCTTCTTCTGAACTAAAGAAAAGTAAACATTTTGGAGGAAATGATTACTACATTATCAAGTTAAATGAAAAAGGAGAACTTCTTTGGGAAAATACTTTTGGAGGATTGTTTGATGATAAATTAAAATCAGTTATTGAGACTAAAAAAGGATTTTTGTTGGTTGGAAATTCTAATTCTCCAGCAAGTGGCAATAAAACAATTGATCATGAATTCAATTCAACTTGGATTGTCGAAATTAATCAAAAAGGAGAAATTATTTCGGAGAATAATTTAGGTTTAAATGCTGAAAACTTTTTGATTTCTTTTCAAGAACAAGAGAATAATTATTTGTTTGCTATTAATGAAAAAAATGGGAGTAAAATTCAGACAAAAATTATTCAAACAGATTTGAATCTTCAACCTCACAAAACAACCAAAATAGAAGAACAAAAAGATTTATCCATCACAGAAATTCAATCCATTAATGATACGTTTATTTTAACAGCCAATCAAATCTCAACTTTACAACAAAAAACGACAACTTCTTCTATTGAAAGTTATTACATCACAAAGTCATTTGATGAAAATGGAACAGAAAAATGGTCTAAAACTTTTGGAGAAAAAGGATTTAATTACCTTGAAAAAGCAATCACTACTCGTGATGGGTCAATTATACTATTTGGAAACTCTACACAACAAGCCAAAGGAAATAAAGGTCAATCTGATTTTTATTTAGTGAAATTAGGAAAAGATACAGATGATATCAAACGTGTATTTATAGAAGCTTATCCCAACCCAACCCAAGATGTGGTGAATATTTTAATCAATAAAGACTTCAAAAAAGCATCTGTTGACGTTTATAATTTAATAGGGCAACATCTACAATCAAAAGACGTGAAATACCGTTCTACACCAATTTCTTTAGGAAACTATCCTAGTGGAGTTTATATCCTAAAAATCAACCACGATAACCAAACTGAATCTATTAAAATTATTAAAAAGTAATACATGAAGAAAAATATAGTGCTACTTGCTTTATTAGCTTTGTCTTATACTTATGCTCAGCAAAATAGTTATGTTCCTAGTACAGAAGTTACACCTCCTTCTTTAGAAAATTATTTTTTTACAAAAAATGGAAATTTAGATATAAGTGGAAATAAAGGTGGTTTTAGTCATCAGATTCCAATTTATTCATTAAAAAATGGAGATATTAATCTAAATTTAAATTTAACTTATTATACAGATGGTGTAAAAGTTAATGATATTGCAGGATTGGTAGGAATGGGATGGAATTTAAATGCAGGAGGAATGATTACACGTGTTGTGAAGGGACTTCCTGATGAAGATAGCGGATTTGAATTGTTAAGACCTTCCAAAGATTTAATGAAAACAGCATTGTCTGGAAATTTTACAGATAATGAATACTTAAATAATTATTACGACATATATCGAAAGATATATTCTGCTAATGGATTGGAAGGAGAACCTAATTTAATTGATTCTCAACAAGATGTTTTTAATTTTAATTTTAATGGATACAGTGGTACATTTTATATTGATAATGGTGTAATTTATATTAATGAAAATCCTGATATAAAAGCTTCATTTATTAAAATACAAAACCCTACTACTCATAAATATTATCTGAAATTTACTTTTATTACACCGGATGGTATTAGTTATGAATTTGGAGGTGAAGAAGCTTTTGTTGAAACTACAAAAATCACAACAAATTGTTCCAAAAGCTATTCTAGAGAACCAAATTCTACTTGGTATTTAAAGCAAATAAAAGACTCTAAAAATAATAATATTGATTTTATATATGATAATTTATACAAATCATACCCTTTAAATTATTCAGAGAGCTATTCAATAACATATGGAAATAATAATTTGCCAGGTGAAATAATAAGTCAAAAATCTGAAAAATGTACTTCTTATTTTGAATCAAATAATGCTAAATATTTAAAAAATATTAGTTCTAAAAACATTAATGTTTCTTTTAATTACGATAATAGATTAGACTACACTACAGGATATAAATTAAATAGTATTAATATATCTAAAAATAATACTTCAATACCTATTTTATTTAATTATGTCTATTCAGGTCCAAATACTTCAGATGTTAATGAATATAAAAAAAGATTATTTTTAAATAATCTATCAATCAATGATTCTAAATTTTCATTTGAATATGATAATATTAATTCTTTATCTGATCGTCTTTCCTCTAATATAGATTTATATGGTTATTCAAATTCAAATACATATTCTTATTTATCAAACTTTCATTATAATGAGGATGCATCAATGACTAAATTTATTTCTGTATTTGGAGATAAAATAGCTAATAGAAACGTTGACCTTTATAAATCAAAATACGGAGTATTAACTAAAATTATTTATCCTACAAAAGGTTATACTGAACTAACTTATGAAAACAATACAACTACTGAATTAGTTAACAAAGATGTTTTTTTAACAAACAATCTATATGTAGTTAAAAGGAACTGTGAACCTTACAGTAGTCAAAGTGATACACAAGTTTTTGAATTTATTAGTAATGGTCAAGATATTTCATTTGACTCATCAATGAATGTGAATAGATGTGATGGTGTAAACGTAAACGATTTTCATGATACATATAGTTTAACTATAGAAAATTTAACTACAAGCCAAACTATTTTAACATTTAATGGACGATATGATCGTTTTCTAAAAACTAATAATGGATTTGAGATGAATGGAGAAAATATTATTTCCCCTATAACAACTACAAATAACTCAAAATATAGAATTACTCTTAGTACAAATTCTATAGTTAACAATGTATCTGCTAATTTAACTTTAAAATACAATAAAACTGTTAATCAAGTTGAAGAGAATGTAAATTACAGTGGAGCAAGAATTAAATCTATCAAAGATTATAATGGAAATACTTTAGATAATAGTAAAACTATATACTATAATAACATACAAAATTTAAACAATTTAAAAACAAGTTTAGTCCACGATTTTATATACAACCCTTGGAAATGTACCCCTTCTGCTGTATTTGCTATCAGTGGTAATAGTTCAGCAGAACATTTTAATTGTTATAATCGATTATATAGTACTGATAATTTTTCTGATATTTTTAATTCTACGATAGATCGTATTAAGTATAAATATATTACAAAAAATATTGAAAATAATGGCTTTATTGAGGAAGATTATAATATATCGGGTATTACCGATGATAGTCAGTCTTTAAATCAACACCCAATATATAATAGAAATTCATCTAATAACCAATGGAATGCCAATCAATTAATAAAATCTAAAATTTATAATTCAAACCAATCATTAATTAAAGAATCTAATAATGAATACGAAATTAAGAGTTCAACTAAATTTAATAATTACAATATAGAACCAGGAATATATCCTGTTACTAAAGAACGTTTAAGACCTGAATATAATACTGGTAAATATTATAATACACAAGATGGATGTTTCTCTTTATTTTGTGGAGTTCAAGGTGGAAATGCAGTAAGTCATTATTATAATTATGTCTTTAGTTCTAAATTAACAAAACAAACCACCAAAGAATACCTATCAAGTGGTACGGTTACAACAGAAACAAATTATAATTATGATAGTCCAAATCATTTACAATTAACAAAACAATCTACAACCAACAGCAAAGGTGAAACACTAACTGCTGAATACCAATACCCTTCAGATTTGATAAGTGGTTACGAACAAAGTCCGATAATGCAAGAAATGGTGAATCGTAATATGATTGCTACACCTGTTATTACAAAATCTAAAAATGGGTCTACTGTTTTATCTGAACAACGAACTTTGTATAAATATTTCCCTACAACAAACGGTAATCTAATTTTACCAGAATTTGTTTACGCTAAAAAAGGAGCTACAACAACAGCTGTAGATCGTAAAATAACGTATAACAGCTATGACAACCAAGGTAATTTAACGCAATATACCTTAGAAAATGGACTTCCAGTTTCCATTATTTGGGGGTATAACAATCAATATCCAGTTGCTAAATTAGAAGGCGTTGCTTTATCTCAAATTAATGCTGCAACGATCACAACGTTAAATACCAAAACAACAGATGCCGACTTGTTGGCTGCGATTACAACTTTACGTAATACCCATAAGGATGCTATGGTAACAGGGTATTTGTATAAACCATTAGTTGGTGTTACTCAAATTATACAACCAAATGGAGTAGCTGAAAAGTATAATTATGATGCTTCAAATCGTTTACAATCTATCGTAAATGATAAAGGTGAAACGCTTAAAACTTTCCAATACAACTATAAACCTTAATGCTAGATCTATGAAACACTTTTATAAAAATTTTATATACAGTACGCTTCTAGCTTTAGGAAGTGGTAGTGTATATGCCCAAACAACCACAGAAAACTTTATCAAAACAGTTGAATGTTTAAAAGCCGATTGTTCTGAAAAGAAAGAAACGGTTGTTTATTTTGATGGCTTAGGAAGAGAAAAACAAATTCTACAAGTAGGTGCTTCTCCATTAGGAAAAACGATTGTAACACCTATTGAATACGACGGATTCGGAAGACAGGCACGAGAATATTTGCCGTTTCCGATTGGTTCAGCAGCAAATACAGTTGTAAGTGCTGCAACTAATGGTAACACATTTTATTCCACTTTAACTGGAGATACCACGCCTTTTTCTGAGAAAACATTTGAAAACTCACCTTTAAATAGAGTATTGGCGCAAGCAGCACCAGGAAACTCATGGAAAAAAGGAGCGAATGAAATTAAATTTGATTATGCAACTAATACTGATGCTGATAAAGTACAAAAGTTTGGAGTTACTTTATCTGCTGCATTTGTACCAACTCTAACTTTAAGTGGAAATTATACAGCAGGAAGTTTATATAAAACCATTACAACAGACGAAAATGGTCAACCTATCCAAGAGTTTAAAGACAAGGAAGGGAAAATTATTTTAAAACGAATTAATATACCTGCAATAACTGGAACTACAAATTCATCAGGAAATCATGATACCTACTATGTGTATGATATCTATGGAAATCTGACCTATGTAATACCACCAAAATTAGTAGAAGTAGGAACAACAGTATTGGCTAATTATACAGCTAATTTGGCTGAATTAGGTTATCAATACCAATACGATGATAAAAATCGTTTAGTTGAAAAACAACTTCCTGGCAAAGGAAGAGAGTTTATGGTGTATGATAAATTGGATCGATTAGTTGCAACAAGAGATAGTCAAAATGAGTGGATATTCACAAAATATGATAAATTTAATCGAATTGTTTACACAGGAACTTTACCCACATCAGCTAGGGCTACGTTACAGTCAGCTTATAATACAGCAACAGTTTATCATGAAACAAGAGGAACATCTGGAGGATTAGCGAATAATGGAATCACAAATGGATTATATACCAATGTTGCCTATCCAACATCTTTTACAAAGATAACAACGATTAATTATTACGATGAGTATACAAATTTAGGTGTAACTCCTTCTTCTATAGATGGACAAAGTGTCATAGGAGTAACAGATACCAAAACAAAAGGATTGGCAGTAGCAAGCTTTACTAATGTTTTAGGTACAACAACATGGGCTAAAAATTATACCTATTACGATGCAAAATATATTCGTCCTGTCGCAACCGCTTCTACAAACTATTTAGGTGGTTATACCAATACAGCCTCAAGTTTAGATTTTAGAGGAAAACCACTTAAAACAATCACAAAACACAAACAATTAGCAGCAAGTACAGAATTAACATTAACGGATGAATTTGTGTATTATCCAAATGAGTTATTAAAATCTCAAACGCATCAAATAAACAGTGGAGCGAAAGAATATATTGTACAGAATTCGTATAACGAAATCAATCAATTAACGTCTAAAAAGGTAGGAAATTCTGTAGCTACAACACCATTGCAAACGGTAGATTATAAGTACAATATAAGAGGTTGGATGACGGATATTAATAATGTAGATGTAACAGAAACAACAACTTATCGAGATTTATTTTCGTTTCGATTGAATTATGATAAGTTAACTCGAGTAACAAATAATACTGCTGTAAAAAAACTACACAATGGTAACATTGCAGAAATCATCTGGAAAACAACTGATTTTAATATAAGAAGCTATAGTTTTGAGTATGATGGATTAAATCGCCTGAAGAATAGCATTTATCTAAAAAACACTAATGAGGCTATTAATGCATACAATGAAACAATCAAAGGTTACGATAAAAATGGGAATATTACAGGAATTATTCGAAATGGGAACAATGAGATAATCAATGCTCCAGTGATAGATAATTTGAGTTATGTGTACCAAACAAACTCGAACAAGCTATTAAGTGTAACCGATGCAACGACGTTAACAGAAGGTTTTAATGATGGGAATAAAGTAGGAAATGATTATACTTACGACACCAACGGAAATTTAACAGTAGATAAAAACAAAGGAATAACAAAAATTAGTTATAATTCCTTAAATTTACCAACAGAAGTTCTTTGGAATGCATCGAAAAAGATTAATTACACGTACGATGCAAGTGGAGTTAAGTTAAGAAAAGTCGTAACAGATGGAGCTACAGTAACCACAACCGATTATTTAGGAGGTTTTCAGTACGTAAATAACAGTTTACAGTTTTTTCCAACAGCTGAGGGGTATGTGAATGTAACTGGAGGTACAACTTTTAATTATGTTTACAATTACACGGATCATTTGGGTAATGTACGATTGAGTTATCAAAAAGAAGCAAATGGCTCGCTAAAAGTATTGGAAGAAAACAATTACTATCCATTTGGATTACAACATAAAGGCTATAATAATGGATTATACACTTATGTTCCTCCAGATGATACTCTTCCTGTAGATCCTTTTCCTGGGCCTGGAGGATCAATAATTATTGAACCTGCAACTCTAAACATATCAGGTAATCTTATTGGGGTTTCTAGTTATAATTACAAATACAATGGGAAAGAGCTTCAAGATGAATTAAGCTTAAATTTATACGACTACGGTGCAAGAAACTACGACCCTGCAATAGGGAGATGGTTCAATATCGACCCTGCTGCTGAACTTAGCAGAAGATATTCACCTTATACTTACGCTCTCAATAATCCCCTAAGATTTATAGACCCTGATGGAATGATTGCAGAAGATATTATTAGAGGTCAAACCAAAGAAGATGTAGGGAAAATGAAAGAAGATATTCATAATGTTTTAAAAGATGATAAATTCAGTAAACTAAGAGGACTTATTGATGTTAAAGGAAAGGAATTTAAATCCATAAACTCAAAAGATTTAGCTTCTGCTTTATCAGGAGTTGATATGAATGAAGATGAGAAGGCTTATGTTGATATAGTAACAAATACAATTAATTCAAAAGAAATACATACTATTGAATATATGAGCGGAGAGTTTACATCTACAGAAGGTGCTGCAGCATTTAAAGAGCATATGAATAGTATTCAGTCTGGAGTTGGAGATGCAATGGTAATAGATGATAAATTAAGTACAAGTCTAGTAACAGGGTTAGGTAAAGAAGGTTTTAATGTTCCAACCAAAAATGGTTCTCATTCTTTTATAAATTCAAATGTATCTGGTAATGAAAGAAGTTCTACTTCTGGACATGAATTATTTGGACATGGTATCCCATCTGCTAGAAAACTTACTCCTGCAGATAATAATTCAAATGCTATACGAGCAGATAATCTAATAAGACGATTATTAGGTATGCCTCAAAGAGATGGGAAAGATCATGGAGGTTATTCTGAAGGACATATAAAAGACCCTAAAAAAATACCTCTTACTAAATAGTTTATAAAATGAAAATATTATATTTTTTACTTTTTCTTTCTTCAATTTGTATAGCTCAAATTAATGATGAATTTAGTTCTATATCAAAAAGTAGAAATAATGCAGAAAAAGTTTTCAAATTGTTTAATAATGAGAATCATAAAATTATTTTATACTCTCTAGAAGATAAATATTTTTATCTTATTATTGAAACAGAGAAAAAAGATTTTTATAAAGAATATTATATAGCTTTAGATGATTTAGACTCTGTAAATGAAGTTCGCTTCATAAATAATATTAAACAGACTAGAAAACAACGAAAAGATAAAAAGAAATCTAATAAATTATTATCTGAAGCAGAACCTATATTTGATTTAAAAAAATATCATACAAATTTAATAACTAAAGTTCCAAATGCAGAATTTGTAAGAGGAGTACCATCGTATTTTGTATTAAAAGATATTAATAATGAAAAATATGGAGAATATCAGTTAGCATCACTAACCCTACCTTTACCTATAAATGGAAAACTTGCAGGTTATTTGATTAAACGATTATCCGAAGAAATAAATCGAAAAGAATAATAATTAGGGTAGTGTATCAGAAGTGTTGTTATTATACAACATATTAATTACAAATAATTCATAATAAAGCAAAAGGCAAACTAAGGTTTGCCTTTTGTTATTTTATCAGTTTTAGTAAATCCTTTATTTCTTTATCGGAGATAGAATTTTGCTCGCTTTTATCGTAAAGAGAAAGTAGATAAATTGTTTCATTTTCAATAAAAAGATGCGTTATTACTCTTGCTCCACCGCTTTTACCTTTACCTTTCGACTTTATTGCCAAACGAATTTTGTAACAATTATCGGCTAAAGCAGTTCCTAAGGTAGGATTTTGTTGTAATTCTTCAATTAAAACAGCTAAATCCTCTTTCAACGAACGGTATTTCTTTCCAAGTTTTTTGGCTTCTTTCAGAAATTCCGGCGTTGCAATAATATTATAACTCATCCAATAACTCTTTGGCAGAAATACCTTTTAACTTTCCCTCTTTTATCAGATTTAGTTCTGTTACAGCTTGTTTCAAACTCGCCTTTACATCTTCTGTAGAATCGGTATTTTCAGTATTTTGTCGTGTAATTTTCATTTTCAAAGCCTTTGCAAAAGCTTTTAATGCTTTCGCTTCTTCCGATGTAGAAGGCTCTACGATATAGATTTCTTGCGTTGTCATTATTCAACTATTTAGAGAAAGCTTGTTTTGTTTTAAAATTCTGAATATAGGTATCAATTACATTAAACAATACACTTTTGGTTGTACTGTCCATTTTCTGAATATCATTTATTCTGTCCACTGTTTCTTTATCGAAAGAAGCATTTTCACTTTGTCCTGTTAAAAAATCAACAGTTACTCCAAAAGCATTTGCCATTTTGATAATCATATCCAAAGATGGCTGACTTTCGTTTCGTTCATATCTGCTAATAATCTCTCGAGAAGCACTAATCTGTTTTGCAAGTTCTACTTGCGACCAGTTTTTCTCCTTGCGTAAGAGCGTTATTTTGCTACTAATGTTTAATTCATTACTCATAAAAGCACTGTTTATATGATATATAGCAAATATACGAGTAATACATTACATAAAAAAGAAGTCGATTAGTTGTTAATTTGAGAAATGAATTATATTTTTGCGTAACACATTCCGCATAAAAATAAATTAAAATAATTTTTCAAATGGAAATAAGCGAGATAAAGACGAGATTAAGTTTAGCAAACGTACTGCATCATTACGGATTAAAACCTAAAAACAATATGCTGAAATGCCCGTTTCATTCGGATAAAACAGCGAGTTTACAGGTTAATTTGGAAAAGAATTTTTACAACTGTCATGCATGTTCCAAAACAGGCGATGTGATTCAGTTTGTGCAAGATTATGAGAAATTAAGCAAACATGAGGCAATAAAGAAAGCTTCGCTTTTAGTGAATAATGAAAATTTACAAATGAATAATGGGATAAACGTAGAGCATAAAACGTTAACCGCCATACATTCATCGTTTTTACAAAAAATGTATCTCAGCTTTAGAAAAGGCTTATTATGCAGTGATCCTGCCAAAGATTATTGCCATTCGAGAGCCTTAAATTTTGATGAATTAGAAGTCGGTTTTAACTCGGGACAATTCCATCATGGAGCACGAAAAGATGAAAATTTAATCAATCAATGTGTAGAAGCTGGACTTTTAATTCCCTACGGAACCAACAGTAGAACAGGCGGACAATCCTATAAACCATTCGGAAATAAATGCCTTGTTTTTCCATTAAAAAACTGTGATGGGCAGACCGTTTCATTTTATTTCCGTTCAACTCTTGATAATAAAGATTCTCGCCATTTTTATTTGAAAAACAGACAAGGTTTATATCCAAATTATCCCAATCGAGAAGCTAAAAAGCTGATTTTAACCGAAAGTATTATTGATGCAGCTTCATTACTTCAATTACGAAGTACGAATTTAGAATTAAGAAAATATGAAATACTTGCCTGTTTTGGGACGAACGGATTAACAAACGAACTATTAGAAATAATAAAACAACTCAATGAGTTGGAAGAAATTATCTTCTGTTTTGATATGGATGAAGCAGGTCAAAAAGCTACCTTAAAATATGCAAAATTACTTCAATCCATTCATCCAAAAGTGGTGTTTTATAATGTTCAATTCATTGATAAAGATGTCAATGAAACTTTAATGGCTTATGATGAAACAATTGTTTTAGACTGTTTGGAGAAAAGAAAACCAATTGATTTTTCTACTTCTCAAACTTCTTTTTCAATTGAAAAAGAAACTGTACCAACACCTTTGGAACAGCCTAAAATGACAACCGATTTATTTTTTCAGTTGAATGATTTAATCGAAAAAAGTGGAATTGTAGGCGAGCAGGACAGCCGATTGTTACTGTTTATTATTGCAAGTTCGTATAAAACCAAACATCCACTTCACGCCATTGTACAAGGAAGTTCTGGCAGTGGAAAAACACATTTAATCAGTAAAATAGCCGATTTAATGCCACAAGAAGATGTGCTTCGTTTTACTCGAATTACCGAAAGTAGTTTATACAATTGGGGCGAATATGAATTAGTTGGAAAATTGCTTATCATCGAGGATTTAGACGGTTTAAAAGACGAAGCCATGTTTGCCATGCGTGAATTAATCAGTAATCAGAGATTAAGTAGTTCAGTGAGTATCAAGGATAAAAAAGGCAATATTAAAGCCGTTAAAAAGGAGGTTCGTGGCGTATTTAGTTCACTTTCTGCAACGACAAAAGGTGAGATTTACGAAGATAATATGAGCCGTAGTTTTCTATTAGCGGTCGACGAAAGTAGCGAACAATCCCGCCGAATTATCGCCTACCAAAACAGGCGATATGCTGGCGAAGTCAGCCATCAATCCGAAGAAAAAACGAAACATTTTTTACAAAATATCATCCGAAATTTAGTGCCGTATCATGTGATTAATCCGTTTGCTACTCGATTAGAATTACCCGAAGAAGTGCATAAAATCAGACGTTTAAACGAAATGTTTCAAAGTATCGTTCGTCAAATCACTTTGATTAATCAACAAAATAGGCAATTGACAGACGATGGAAAGTTAATCACACAGGTCGAGGATCTAAAGCAAGCAACGGAGGTTCTCTTTGAAAGTATTGTCCTAAAAGTGGATGAATTAGACGGGAGTTTACGTCAGTTTTTTGAGAAATTAAAAGCGTATTTAAGCAAAAAAGCACACAAAGAAAATGCAAATGGTTCTGAAATCGACTTTACACAACGAGAAATCCGCCAAGCTTTTAATATGAGTAAAGCCCAATGTTCACGCTACATGAATAGCTTAATTGAACTTGAATACCTAACGAGTAAATATGCAGGAAACTTACGTAAAATTGCTTATCGTGTGGATTATTGGGATGATTACCAGAAGTTAAGACAAACCATTAAAGAAAAGATTCTACGACAAATAGAACAGTTATGATACCCACTGAAACAATAGGGAACAATCTTGGAACAATTAATTTAGGTTTAAATAACTTATAGCTAACTACTTAAAACTTATAACTTGCTTATTGTTCCATGTTCCAAAAGTAGACAACCTCAAAACCGTCATAGTTATGCAAGATATACTTGATGAATTTAGAACAGAATTACAACAATTAGGCTATTGTAAAACAGTGGTCAATCATTATCCAAAGTACGTTAAAGCCCTGTTTGAGCATTCACACGAACTTATTTACACAATTGAAAGTCATCATATTGAAGCTTTTTATTTTCATTTGAAAACCGTGATTAGTAGCCGAAGAAAAAAGCCATTGAGTAACAGTTATATTCATACACAACTCTTTGCGATTCGCTTATTCTTTGCCTATTTATTGCGTACAAAACAGCTGGTTAAAACGCCTTATACCTTAAAAATCAAACGTTCGACTTATAAAAGTCGAGCCGTTTTAACTGTAGAACAAATCGCACTACTCTACAGCAATTGCATCAATTTAGAAGAAACGATGATTTTAAACCTGTGTTATGGTTGTGGATTAAGACGAACAGAGGTTGAAAGGCTGTGTGTAGAAGACATTCATTTAAGTGAAAAACGCTTATATGTTCGCAGTGGAAAAGGAAAGAAAAGACGTGTTATTCCACTTACAACAAAGCTTGTAGAGGATTTTAAACTCTACCAGGATAAAACCCAAAAAAGACGAAATGATGAATCTATTTTACTACTCAATCCAAACGGAAAACCAATGAGCGGAAACAAAATTTATACGGTTTTTTGTCGTCTTTTAACTCGATGTGGATTAGATAAACAAGGATTTAGCTTACATAATTTACGCCATAGTATTGCATCTCATTTACTTGAAAATGAAATGACCGTTGAAATGGTTCGGGATTTTTTAGGACATGATTTACTGCGTACTACTCAAATTTACACTAAAATTAAGCCGTATGACTTTAGAAAATTATCTTGAAAATCAGTTGAATAAAAGTACCATTAGCAATTATTTATATGAAATCAATCGGTTCAAAAAATACGCTCCTAATCATGAAAAATGCCACTATCCACAGCTGATGCAGTACATTGGTTTTTTACGGAATTATTACCAACCTAAAACCATTAAACGTGTGGTGTATGCACTGAAAAAATACTATGATTATCTGATTGAAATAAAGGTAAGAAAGGACAATCCTGCTCACTTTATCAAACTTCGGGATGCCAAACCAACGGCGGTACAATTACAGGATTTATGGACAGAAAAAGAACTCAAAACCTTACTTGAACCACGAAAAGAACGTTATGCTATCTTAGCCAAACGCAATCAAATTATCCTGAGTTTATTCGTTTATCAAGCCGTTTTAGTCAAGGAAATAACCCAAATTCTACTCGAAGATATCGACCTCGAAAAAGCAGAAATTTACATCCGTGAAACAGGAATGACCAACAGTAGAACCTTGTCTTTAAAAGCAGAACAAATCCTTTTATTTTATCAATATTTACAGGAAGATAGACCACAATTAGAACGAACAAAACAGTCTTTTTTTATCCTCAATAAATTAGGAAATCCAACTACTTCAGACGACATTAATTACCTTTTATCGACTTATCAAAAGCAGGTTGACAAACGATTAACTTCGGTTAAAATCAGACAAAGTGTGATTACCAATTTACTCAGTCAAGGACATAATTTACGAGCAGTTCAGCTGTTTTGCGGACATAAATTTTTAGATACTACTGAGAAATATAAACAAACAGGAATCAAGGCTTTACAAGATGCTATCGATAAGCATCATCCTTTACAATAGTCTTTTTTCTTTCAATTGAAAAAAAAAATAACACCATCAAAACAAGCCATTTTTCGGGGTTGATTTTGGCTATTTGCGGTAGCGAAAACATAAAATAAATTATAGGCTGATAATGCCTATAATGAACGGAATTTTATGTTAAATAGCTTACCTTATTTTTTGCTGGCGTAAGTGAACGGGGAGCGCGGAGTGAACGACTTTTTGTATCAAAAAGTAGGACAGCAAAAAATAAGGGCAAAATTATAACCCGAAAAATGGCTTGGCTTATCCTATAAAAATCTTTTTTTTCAATTGAAAATCATTATATTTGAATGAATAATGAGGCGTTCATTAAAACTGAAGTAGTGTTGAAAATTTGAAGTGTATAGGGATGTAGGAATACAAATACAATGGGAAAGAGCTTCAAGATGAATTAAGCTTAAATTTATACGACTACGGTGCAAGAAACTACGACCCTGCTATTGGACGTTGGTTTAATGTTGACCCGTTGGCAGAACAAATGAGACGACACTCGCCTTACAACTACGCGTTTAATAATCCTGTTTTCTTCATAGACCCTGATGGGATGATGGCGGAACCGCCAACAGGATGGGCAAGCGATTGGGAAGATGAAACAGGAAAGTACGTATATAATGAACAAAATCAATTACATAGTCGTTATGTTAACGGGGAGTTTGAAGGTTTTTATGACTCTGGAGAAATAAGTCTAGAAACAGCGGTAGTATCGGCAAAAACTGAAGGCTTTACAGCTTCAGCTTTAAGAGCATATGACAAAAGTTATAATCCTGATTATAGTCCGTATAATCCTGACGCTGTTACTATGGGAACAGGAATAACTATTACTGGGAATAAAGGGACTAGTTATACATTTGAAGCTGGAGTTATTTTTGCTCCTGGCGATATAGGATTATATTTTAATTCTGGAATGGGAGTTGGGACAACACCTGGAATAGGCGTTCCTGGTTTAAATGTAGGGTTTCATGATCGAAGAGAAAATAATATAGAAAGAGATATGCTTAAAAATATAGCTGGTACTTCTGCTTCTGCAACTATTGATGGCTCAATTATGGGATACACTATTGGTCACAGTTTAAATGAAAAAGGTGGTATAGATAATAAAGGAACTATAAGTAACACATTAACATTAGGAGACGGTAAATTTTTAGGTATTGGAGCAGGAGCCTCTGTATCTAAATCTTACACATTTTCTATAATAACAGGTAAAGTATATAATTAAACTTTGATTATGAGAAACCTTATTATTTTTACTCTATTTTTTTTTCTTAATTCATGTAAAATTGATTTTACCAATGGACAAGAACAATACGAATTAGATTATTCAGTAAACATTATTTCGAATAAAAGTTATAAAGAAGATAGAATTAAATCAGCTTTTTTCACAATTATCGGAAAAAATCCCGATACAAATAAAATTGATACGTTTGAGGATGGCAGATGGTTTTCTAACGTAAGTGATTCTATTGAAAAAGGTGATACTCTTTATAAAGTAAAAGGAGCGAATTTTTTTTTAATAAAAAAGAAAAATAATATTTTAAAAATAAATTCTAAAATTAATACAAATGGAGAAATGATAGAAGTTTTAAAAAGATAGAATCAAGGATATTATTTAAAAATGGGTAGTGTATAAAAAGTGTTGTTATTTCATAATACATTAATTACAAATAAAAATTCACAATAAAGTAAAAGGCAAACGTTAGTTTGCCTTTTGTTATTTTATAAAATAACATCAAATTATATCGTTTAACGCAAAAAATAACATCTAAATAAAGTTGTGTTTTTACTTATCTTCTTCGATAATCCTTCGACCGTTGTTCGATAAAACATACTTTTTCTCGAACCATTGTCGAAGGATACTCGAACAAACCCCGAAGAAATAGGCTATTTTGTCCTTCAAAAAAATAGACGATAAAATAAGAGGTATACCTTGTTGTGAAAAAATAAACTACCTCACTAAAATCGTTTTTAAAAGAGGTTATATATTTTACTTGTATCCAAAATATCAAGATGTGCAACAGTTAAGGTTGTTATCAGCTGGTGTTCGTTCTTTAGTGTTTGTAAAACTATATTGAGCTTTAGTTTTCTATTTATTAAGTAATTGATTTTTTAGCTTATTATTGAGGTTTGTTGTTTGTTAATTGATAGATTGCAGCTTTCAAAACTTGCCAACAAATTCTTGCTGTATGTTCGTCAGGATTAAATCTTGAATTAACTTGTTCGTAAGGATGAATATAATTTCTAAAGTCTCGCAAGGAATGACTGAATTTCTTTACATCTTCTTTTAAAATGCCAATGTCATGTGCTGTGTCAATAAAATTGTTTAGTGTCCATTCGTGATATGGCTTTACTTTCCCGCTTTGATCTTTAGGTGAAGTTTTCGATTGATTAAATTCTTTCGGATATTTTGATGCAATTCCTAAGAGTATTCCTTCAAGTGAACTTCCTGAAAGGAAAATCACAGACATTGGTGCTTTTACATTTAAACATTTCTTTATTTCGTTAAATCTGATATTCAACGTTTCTGTGATGATGTTGTCAAGTCCCAATTTGTCTAAAGAAATATTGCTAAACTCTTTTTGCAAAAAATCATCTTCTTTTACGTCAACCTTTTCTTCAAATATTATTTTGCCAGCTTTGGCAAATGTTATCTCAGTTTCCTTTCTAAGAACCTGCCAACCGTCAAAAGCTAGATATTGATTGAAGTCTGCAATTGACTTGTCCAATTCTCCAAACCTTCCAATAAAATTGACTGGTGCAAAAAGTTTTCGAATACATTTATCTAACTCTGGTGTTCCGTTAATTTTAGATAGTTTTGCGTCTGTATAAATCCATCTTGAAGGAAAACCTTCATCTCTGTTGTAACTATCGTTTTCTCCTAAACTATTAAAGAATTCAATAAGTTTAGGTCCTGAGCGATATTCAGTTTCCTCGTTGATTAAATTTCTTAATTTCTCTAATGTCTTTTGTTGCAGTTGCATAATCTTATTACAATTTTGTTCTTAGTTTTACCATTTCTTCAACGATTTGATTCATTATTATATTTATTAAAATCAAAATCTAAAAGAATTTTGGGATGAACATTTAAAGCTTTAGCTATTCGGATTAAATTACGTATAGTTAAGTTTCCTTTTTCATACTTATTAATATCGCTTGAATCAATTCCGCTTAAGTATTCTAAATAATCTAAAGTTTGATTTTTTTTTCTCTAAGATATGAAATTTGATTTCCTATTTCAATTAAAAACTCATATGTTATATCCATTTCTACAGTATTTCAAAGCAAATTATAATAGTTTATAATTTATAAATCTTCTATTATTACTTCCTTTTTTCCAGAAATATATTTCCATACATTTAATAAGTCATATGAAGTAACTTTGATATTACCATTAGCATCGTACTTACGTTTAATTTCTAAGTTACATATGAATTTTGACCCTTTCTTAAATTTGATTCTTCCAGACTGAACTTCTGATTTAAAAATATTTGATTTCATATTAATTGTAATATCTTCTCCATTAAGCTTTCCTTTCCATTTATAAGGTTTATCCTTTTCTAACACAGGAGAAATAATTTCGATCTCAGCTTGTTTATCTATTATAGAATTTAATTCCGGTGTATCTACAATAAAGTTTTTGAATAACTCTTTTTTAACTATTTGTTCTTCATTGTTTGATTCATTATTAATAAAATTATTAAAACCTATTTTTTTAACTTTTTTGATTTTGTTTACTTCCTTGTAAAAGTTTGATCTTGAGGTAATAATTTTTAAATTATCTTGTAAATTATTTGACTTTTCTTCAATCTTTTTTGTGTTTAATAGTAAATCTTCTTTTCTTTTTTCTAATTCTAGTTTTTTATTTTCTACGTCAATATTTTTCTCTTCTAGTTCTAATTTTTTTATTTCAAAATCAATTTGATCACTCTCTTTCTCAATTTTAGTTTTGAAAAAATTATCAAATAATTTTTTTGCAGGATTAGCTAATAAAAAACTTGCACATCCTGTTAAAGTTTCAGATAAATATGGAAATGCTTTAAGAGATTCTTCAATAACAGTGATATAAGTTTCAAATCCTCCTTCTTTTGCAGGTTCTATTTCAATTTTATGTATTATTTTAAAAGTACTTGATATTGTCTTAATAATATCTAATACATTTTTTAAGTTAGAAAGATATACTTCAGCATCAATACTATGTGATCCATCCGAAAAATAATAATGAATTTCTAATTTAGTTTTCTTATTTTCAGTAGTGTTATTAATAATCATAATAATTTATTCAAGTGTTTCTTATAATTCCTATTTTCTTAAAATTAAATTAGTAAAGAGAGAAATAATTTTATTAAAGGTTATTAAATCCTTTAATAATCTATTTAGAGTCCAATAATAATTTTAGTTTTTCGGTGCTCATATTTGTATATTTTTCAGCATATTTTTTTTCAATAAAAATACTTTCATTCCCATATTTTTGTTTAAGCTGTATTATTAATGTATTTCTAGGTTCTTTTCTTAAAAGATTTGTAATACTAGTTGAGCTTTTTTTCTGAGCATCAGAATTCATTAAGGATAGAAGAATTTTTGAAGTAATAGGTTTATTTAAAATACCTTCATTTATTAAACGATCAAGTTCTACTGCAAGAATATTAGATTTATCACGGATAATAGAGCCTTTTTTCTGTCTTTCTTTAATTATTTTAATAGTTAATTCAGGAAGACTACTTTTTGAAGGTAATTTAAATTTTGGATTTGCAAAATCGTAATATGTAAGACCGAATACAGATGCAATATTAATCATCTTGTTAATATTTAAGCCAACTTCACCATTAATGATACTTCTAATATTGGTAGAGTTTGAATCAATTAATTTAGCTAAATCACCTTCTGTAAGATTATAATAGATTAAGAATTTAGAAACTCTTTTTCCATATTCTTTTTGATAAAATTCTTTATTCATATCAAAATAGATTAATTTATTTTGTTTTATCTATTTTTATTTATATATTTGTTTATGAAAACAATAGAGACAGAAAAAAAGTAAATTATAAGTTACTTTAGACGATGTCACTCGTTCGAAATCCGCCAGATTGCCACGAGTTGACCGAGAGTTTGCCTATTGCTGGAATTTTGTAACTTTGCTAAATATTCCAGTAGGGCACTCCTCGTTAACTTTTAGGCAACTCTGACTTGTTCAGAGACGGTTTCTGGCGGAACCACGAGTAAAAGTTGAGGGTGCTCTATCTGGTATTTTACCATATAATTCCTCTACTTTGTAAGTACATCGTTCCATAAAACCCAACACAAAATGAGAACGAAACAATTTCCATTCATCCGTAAAAAACCACCAGACAAAGTCTGTTTGTTTTTTCCATTCTTTTAAAGAACAATACTCCGTATTTATAACATTTTTAAAACACGGATCGTAAAGTAAAGGGCTATCCTTTCTTTACACGCTCTCTATCAGAGCCTCGGTAAGGAGACTTTGAAAGCATTCGTTTTATCTTTTTTATTCGCACACTAAATGTAAAGCGTTTCATGTCATTTTCCAAATTTATTGGGCTCTGCTACCTATTATTTAGATGTGAGATGTGAGATTTTAGTATTGAGAGAATTCAATTATGTACAGATTAGATTTCTTGAAATGACAGAATATTAGAAAATAAAGTGTTAAAAAGTGTTAAATTCCTGTATCGGTGTATATCCAAAATGACACTTTTCTGTATCGGTTGTGTATCCGCGCTGTATCCATTCTGTATCCATTGTATATGCGTTCCGTATGGTTTGTTCGTGGTTCGTGTATCGGAAGGGATTGTTAAGATGTAGTATGTATTAAGTAAAAAGTACAGATTAGATGTGGGAATTGTAGTATGTAAAAAGTATAATGTAGTAAGTATTTGAGGTTAAGAATGAGGTTCTGAACATAATTACGAGAATAAGAAGATAATTAGTAGTTCATTATTTTATTACGTTCATTTTTACTCATGAGTTATTATTGTTTTTTAATGAATTCATATGCCCTACGGGGAAGTCTTGACACAAAAACGAACCAAAAAAGTCAAGTCTGTGCTTACAAGTCGGTCAATAACGGCTACTCGCTAAATGCTTTAGAACATTCGCATATGAAATGCGAACATAAATCATTTTTAACGCTCTTTACGCCGAATTGACACTCGACTTTTCAGCAATGAC